>JAUVNM010000008.1 GCA_030599705.1 Gammaproteobacteria bacterium | reverse complement strand
CGCGGCCAAGCCCGCTCCTACGACCTGATACCCCGTCCATTTGCCTGCACCTGCAAGCTGTTGCGAGCCACCCGAACTGGTCTAGACTGTAGTCAAGCCAGTCACGCACCAGGACGCAACCCATGCAGCTTTCTCGTACCCCGAGTTTCACGGCAGTGCTCGTGATTGCCGCCGCATTGCTGGCTGCGCCCGTCCCGGTTAGTGCAGAGGAAAACGTCGCCAAGGCCATCTACCTGTTCCAGGAAGATGACAAGATTGTTGCCAGCAATGCCCAGACCGGGCAGTTTTTTGATCTTCGTATTAGTGCCAAGGAAAAAATCCTCGACAAGTATGTCGCAAACGGTGTCGCCATCGTGGTCACCAACCAGCGCTATGCCGGGATCGGCAGTTTTTCCGGTGGCTGGCAGAGTATCCGCCGCATCGCCAGCGAAGAGCTCGTCAGCGCCGAGGTGCAGGACTATTCCGCGCTGCTGGTCACCAGTGACCGCCTGTTGAGTTTCAGCGGACGCAGCGGCAGCTGGTCGCAGACAAAGCGTTGAGCGCGGTTACGGCCATAGAGGAGCGTATCCAGCAATACGGGACCCGCTTGCTGGAAGCGGCCCGTGCCGCTGAACAAAAACCCCGGCTGGCCTGGCTGAATCTGCTGATAGACCGTGCCATTGCCGATCCCGGGTTCCGTATCCAGGCGCTGCGATTTATCGATGTACTGCCGGCCCTGCAGGATGATGACGAACTCGTCGCCCACCTGAAAGAATACTTCACTGATACCGAGCTGCCGTGGCCGGTTTTTACCGGCTGGGGCCTGCGCCATAGCGCTGCCCCCTGGGCCGTGCACATCGCGGCGCCACTGGTGCGGGCCACGTTGCGCGGCCTGGCGCGACGCTTCATGGGTGGCAGTCACCTGCAGCATGCGCTCGATACCATCGTCCGGCTGCGCAGCCAGGGCATGCAGTACAGCCTGGACCTGCTGGGCGAGGCCGTGGTCAGCGAGCGTGAAGCCGACCATTACCAGCAGGCCTACCTGTCATTACTACAGGGGTTGCGGGATAGCGGCGCCGATGACGGGGTCCATGGCCAGCCACACATTGCGCTGAAACTCTCGTCATTGTATTCACAGATCAATCCGCTGGACCCGGCGAGCAGCGTCGCACAGATTCGGCAACGCCTGCGGCCCATCCTGCTGGCAGCCCGTGATTGCGGGGCCCATGTCACCTTCGATATGGAGCAGTACGATTTCCGGCATATCGTACTGCAGTGTTTCATGAAGATGCTGATGGAACCGGAATTCCGCGACTGGCCGCATGCCGGCATCGCCATGCAGACCTATCTGCGCGAGACCCGGGATGATCTGCAATGGCTGATCGACTGGGCCGGCGAGCGCGGCACCCCGGTGCAGGTGCGCCTGGTACGCGGAGCCTACTGGGACTATGAAACGGTGATCGCACGCCAGCATGGCTGGGAGCTGCCGGTGTGGGAACACAAGCCGCAGACCGACGCCAGTTTTGAAGACTGCCTGGATCTGTTGTTCGCACATCACGCGGTCGTTACGCCGGCAGTTGCGACCCACAACGTACGCAGCCTCGCCCATGCCATGGCACGGGCAGAGCAAGCCGGCCTGTCCCGGGACGACTTCGAGTTCCAGATGCTCTATGGCATGGCGGACGAACTCAAGCGTGCGCTTGTTGATCTCGGCTACCGCCTGCGCGTCTATGTGCCGTATGGCGAGACCCTGCCCGGCATGGCCTATCTGGTGCGCCGCCTGCTGGAAAACACCTCCGGCCAGACGATTCTCGACAGCGGCATGGTCGCCACCGGTCCGGATGAAGAGGTACTGGTCCGGCCGGTCCCCTGGGTCGCGGAGAAGCCGCAGGCGCCGGCGCCCGCCTTCCGTAACCAGCCGGTGCACCGGTTTAGCCATTCCGGTGAACGCAGTGCCCTGGGTGCTGCGCTGCGCAAGGTCACTGATGAGCTGGGACAGGAGTACCCGCTTATCATCGGCGGTGATCCGGTCAGCGGCGCCGGGCGTATCACGTCCATCAATCCCGCCCGCCCGGATGAAGTGATCGGCATCGCTGCCGCGGCCAACCGTATCCAGGCCGACCAGGCGCTCGCGGCCGCGCAGCAGGCGTTTCCGGGCTGGAGCCGGTTGCCGGCCACGGAGCGTGCCGGCTACTTGCGCCGCGTCGCCAACCTGCTGACCGAACAGCGTGACCGGTTTTCCGCCTGGCAGATACTCGAGGCGGGCAAGCACTGGCGCGAGGCCGATGCCGATGTCTGCGAGGCCATCGATTTCCTGAATTATTATGCAAACGAGGCGGAACGGCTTGCCGCCGGGCAGGTCATTAGCGTTGACGGGGAACACAATGAACTGACACAGCGCCCGCGCGGGGTTGGTCTGGTGATCGCTCCGTGGAACTTCCCGCTGGCCATCCTGACCGGCATGCTGGGGGCAACGCTGGTCACCGGTAATACCGCTGTCCTGAAACCGTCCTCGCTGACGCCGGTGATCGCTGCACGTTTCATGGAACTGCTGCAGGCAGCCGGGTTGCCGCCGGGCGTGGTCAATTTCCTGCCCGGTTCCGGGGAGGATGTCGGGGCGCACCTGGCGGCACACCCGGATGTCAGCATTATCGCCTTTACCGGTTCCCGCGACGTTGGCACCCGCCTGCTGGAGGCGGGGGCACGGGTCGCCGACGGACAGGGACACGTGAAGCGCGTGATTGCCGAGATGGGCGGCAAGAACGCCATTATCATCGATGCGGATGCCGACCTTGACGATGCCGTGCCGGGGGTGCTCCAGTCGGCCTTCGGTTACCAGGGGCAGAAGTGCAGCGCCGCCTCGCGCATTATCGTGCACCGGCGCATCCATGATGTGTTCGTGGAACGTCTGCGGGATGCTGCGCACAGCCTGAACATCGGTGATCCGCGCGAGCCAGGCAGTGTCTTCGGGCCGGTCATCGATGCAGTGGCGCATGGTCGTATCCAGGGCGTTATAGAACAGGGAAAACAGGTCGCGCAGCTGGTTACCGAAAGGCGCACCGACCTGCCGGATGACGGATTTTATATTTCACCGGCGGTGTTTGTCGGGGTGGCGCCGGATGACCCGCTGGCACAGGAGGAGATCTTCGGTCCGGTCACGGCGGTGTTGCGCGCCGATGACTTTGAGCACGCCCTGGCGCTGGCCAATGACACCTGCTATGCATTGACCGGCGGTGTGTATTCGCGCCGGCCAGCGCACCTGGAGCGTGCCCGTGAACGCTTTCAGGTCGGCAACCTGTACCTGAACCGCAAGATCACCGGTGCCCTGGTAGCGCGCCAGCCCTTCGGCGGTTTTAAATTGAGCGGGGCAGGCAGCAAGGCGGGCGGTTCAGACTATCTCAAGCAATTCATGGACCCGGTATGCATCACCGAGAACACCCTGCGCCGCGGTTTTGCGCCGGGGACCGACGCAGACCGCTCATGACGCGGGATCAATGGAAGTTTCCGCTGTTGCGGGGTGACCTCATGAAATGTTGACGCACGTCACACTTCAGCCCTTTTTCATTAAATAGTTTCCCCGCATGACCCGACATACTGATGTGCTGCTGTGCGCTTTTAGCGCACTTGCACGGCAGGCAGTTGATTCTGTATCCCGCATAGCTTACAAAGGTGACATCATGAAAAACGGAAATTTCTCATCACAGGCAAAGACCATGCTGTTTGGTTTATTGATGGTAACCGGCAGTATCTATTGTGTATCGGCCGGCGCCCAGTCATTTGGTGCCGGGGCACCGCGGAGTATCAGCGCATTGCCCGCCGGTGAATTCCGCACCGCAGTTGAAGCGCTGCCGGAATCCGGGCGCAATCTCACCCGGCAATGGCTGCAGAGCATTGAATTTACCTCCAGCGACCTTGCCCATATGCGGGTCGACAAGCAGGGCGGGGTTTACTATGCGGACAGCTTTGCGACGCATGGCAAGCAGGGTGGCAAGGCGGCCCCGACCGGCAAGGTAACTGAAAAAGAAGTTTTCAGCCTGCACAGTATGCCTGGAGCAAAGTACCGGGTATTCATCGATTTCAATGGCGGAACGGTAAGCGATTCGGCCTGGAACGTCACTACCGGTGCCGACAAACTTGAGGCGCAGCCCTACGACACCGACGGCAAGCCGGGCAAGTTCAGTGCCGTGGAACTCGCTGCCATGAAGGAAATCTGGCAGGTGGTGGCCGAGGACTTCGCGCCCTTCAAGGTGGATGTCACGACCGAAGAGCCCGGGCAGACCGGCGGCAACACCGGCTGGATCCTGGTGACCCGGAGCGACGCCAAGCGCTCGACACTGCCGGAGCCACAGGCGGGCGGCGCCAGTTATATCAATATTCTCGGGTTAAGCCACACACCGTATTATTCACCGGCCTTTGTCTATACGAACAACCTCGGTTCCACGACGGCAGTGGCCGGCGCGGTATCCCACGGTATGGGGCATTTGGTGGGTCTGAGTCATGATGGCGCCGCCGCCGGCAAGGGCAGCCAGGTCAGCTGGGCACCGATTATGGGTCTTGACCCGGAGCAGCACGTTACCCAGTGGAGCCAGGGTGAATTCAACAGCCAGGATGATATTGCCATCCTGAGCGGCCGGATGGGGATGCGCAGAGACGACCACGATGACACTCGCTCTGACAAGGGGACCCGGCTGGTTGTTGGCAAGAATGGCGAGGTCAACTCTGATGCCGGGCACAGTGCCCGGAACCAGGGTGTCATCGAGGACCGGGATGATGTCGATGTGTTCGTGGTTAACGTAGGCGCCGGTAACGTGGATTTTACGGTGACCCCGGTGTGGCAGGCAATGGCCGGTGACAAACAGCACGGCGGCAACCTGGATGTCCACATTGCACTGTATGATGCCAATGGCAAGCGGGTTGCCGAGCAGGATCCGAGCAACACCACGGCCGCCAACCTCAAGACCCGTGTCCCCGCAGGTCGTTATGTGCTTGAAATCAAGGGAGTGTCCAACCCGGCAGTCGCGCACTCCGACTACGGCAGTATTGGCCGCTACTTCATCACGGGTATGGTGGTGCCGTCCGGCAACAACACCGCATCGCGCTAGTCGGTTACCGACAGATAACACCTAAGCGGCCTGCCTTGCAGGCCGCTTTTTTATTTACATTCTTTTTGCTGATCGGGCGGGGTGAATCCCGACCGTATCTGCGTTACAGTCGGTTCCCTTATTTTGACAAACAAACACAACAGGGGGATCCGATGACCAGGCAAGGCCCTATTACTGTATGCATTCTATCCAGCCTGTTGCTGGCTGCGGCAGGTTCTGCCAGTGCCTTCGAGATCAGGACGGGCAAGTGGCAGGTAGAGACCGAGATGCGCAATCCGATGTCGCCGCAGCCACAGGTTGAAACCACGACCGAGTGCATTACGGAGGATTCGTTTGATCCGGCGCAGGCAATGATGGAGGGTGGGGGATGTACCGTCACCGACAAGCAGGACTCGGCAGATTCGATTTCATGGAAGTTCAAGTGTGGTGGTAACGGTATGCCGGAATCCAGTGGCGAAGGTAAATTCGTCACCCGCGGCAAGACCGCCAGTGGCGAGATGCAGATGAGCATGGTGCTTAACGGCCAGACAATGACTATAACCAACAGCTGGAAAGGGCACTACCTGGGCGCTAAGTGCGACTGATATGACCGGCTATTCTTTTGGTGCTTCCCCTGATTGAGTGGGTAAATCAACTGTTAGCAGAACTGTAGGGTCGAATTTATTCGACCAGCGGCGTTTCCTCGCGATCTGTCATCCAGATGCAGTACCAATGGGGTAATCGCTAAAACGATTGGGGTAATCGCTAAAACGATTGGCCGAATGAATTCGGCCCTACAACGGTAATCTACCCACTCGATCAGGGAAAGTCCCCTTTTTTTACATGTTTGATATAGCGCGGGTGCTCCAGCCGTTCCACCTGCAGGGTTTCGGCGTCGATTGAAAATCCGCGGTCACTGTTCGTCACGGTAAACTTGCATCCGGTATCACCGTGCCAGTCAATCGGCAGGGGTGCGTGGTCGCGGTAGGTAAAGATGTTGTCGGTCAGGTCACCGCCCTTGATTTCGCAGGGACAGTCCGGCAACTCACCGCTGATCTCGATATTCCGCAACACCAGGTCGCAGGCCTGGGTCCACAGGCTGTTTTCAATGGTGTTCTCCATTTCCTGCACGATATGAAACTGTGAAAAGTGCAGGGTAATTTCATTCTCGCCCTGCTCGATGGATTCCAGCTGTGCACCGGGGAGTTGCAGGGTATCGGTGGTATCACTCATCGGATCCGGGTACCTCGGTCGTTGCCAGCTGTTGTTCAAATTCCGCGTAGTCCGTCACCGGTGCACTGCAGGACAGCCCGCTGCAGATGTAGGCGAGCACGCCACCCTGCGTTTTGCGTTCCGCCAGCACCCCGGGCAGGACGTGTTCGGACTCGGGGATCACAAAACCGATACGCCGCGGGGCATAGGTGCTGCTCATGCGGTGTTTCCACTGGTCCAGGGTCGTGCCGCTGCCGCGCACGATGACCGTCTGCAGCGGCGACAGGGACTCTTCCAGCGCCACCAGCAGGCTGGCATGACCGTGCGGCATTTGCTCGATACTCGACCAGAGCCCCTGCAGTGTCTGCTCCGCGGCTTCCAGGTAGGGGGTTTCACCGAGCAGGTGACCCAGCCGCGACAACACCTTGGCGGCAACGCCGTTACCGGAGGGGGTTGCATCATCATGGATCGGCTTGGGGCGCTGGATCAGGGTTTCATGATCGTCCGAGGTAAAGAAGAATCCGCCGGCCGGGTCCCGGAAATGGTCCAGCACCACCTCGGCCAGTTCTATCGCGAACAGCAGGTCACGATCACGCCAGCGTGCCTGCAGCAGTTCCAGCAGGCCATCAATCAAATAGACATAGTCATCGAGGTAGGCATTCAGGTGCGCGCGCCCGTCCTTCCAGGTAGCCAGCAGGCGGCCATCCTGCCACAGCTGTTCGCGGATGAAATCCACGGCACGTTCGGCCGAGGCAATCCAGTCCGGCCGGTCGAGGTAACGCCCGGCACAGGCCATGCCGCGGATCATCAGTCCGTTCCACGACGTGAGCACCTTGTCGTCGCGTCCGGGGGCCACCCGTTGTGCGCGTGCAGTAAACAGTTTTCCCATGGCCGATTCAAGGCGGCTGTCCACGGTCGCGGCATCGAGTGAAAACTCCTGTGCAAGCTGTTCGCGGGTACGGTACACGTGAAAATGCCAGTGCCCCTCGAAATTGGCCGGGCGGTCGAGTCCGAAGTGCCGTTCGATGAGGGAATATTCATCCTCATCCAGCAGTGCGGTTACCGTCTCCGGTGTCCACACGTAGAACCTGCCTTCCACGCCTTCAGAATCGGCATCGAGACTCGAGTAATAGCCGCCGGAGTCTGCCTGCATCTCGCGCATTACCCAGCCGGCCGTCTGTTCGCAGCTGCGCCGGAACAGCGGAGTGCCGGTCGCGGCCCAGGCCTCGGCATACAGGGCAAGCAGGGCGCCGTTGTCATACAGCATCTTTTCGAAATGCGGGATCATCCAGCGGTCATCAACCGAGTAGCGGCAGAAGCCGCCGCCAAGCTGGTCGTTCATGCCGCCGCGCGCCATCTGCTCCAGTGTGAAGACCGCCATGTACAGGGCGCGTTTGTCCTGGCCGCCGGTCCCGGCCCAGTGCCGCAACAGGCGTTCGATACTGGTCGGGTGCGGGAACTTGGGGGCGCTGCCGAAACCGCCCAGTTTCCCGTCGAAACTCTGCTCGAGCTGCTGGCGGGCGCTATCCAGTGGCTGCGGGCCGGGAGTCCCGGGGGCCGCGCCTGCCGTCGCGATGGATTGCAATGCCTCGACCAGCGTGGTGTTTTGCTTGCGGATGTCGGCCTCGCGCGACCCGAGAAAATCGGCAATGCGCTGCATCAGGTCGCGGAAGGAGGGCATGCCGTGCCGGGGTTCGTCCGGGAAATAGGTGCCAGCGAAAAACGGGACCTGGTCATCCGGCGTCAGGAACACGGTCAACGGCCAGCCACCGGGGCGCTGGGTCAGCAGTGAATGCGCGCTCTGGTAGATCTTGTCGATGTCCGGGCGTTCCTCGCGGTCTACCTTGATGTTGATGAACAGCTCATTCATCAGCTGCGCGGTCTCCGGGTCCTCGAAGGACTCGTGTGCCATGACGTGGCACCAGTGACAGGCCGAGTAACCTACCGACAGCAGGATGGGTTTGTTCTCCCTGCGCGCCTTTTCCAGCGCATCCGGTCCCCAGGGGTGCCAGTCCACCGGGTTATGGGCGTGCTGCAGCAGGTAGGGGCTGGTCTCGTTGATGAGTTGGTTGCTATGCTCGCTCATGGTCAATGAATTGTCCCGGCCGGGGGCGTAGTACTATAACGAAACAGTCCCTGAAAAACAGGTTACACCCGAAGGGCAATTACTTAAGCCCAAAAGGCCAGGAATACTCACCATTCCCGGCCGGGGGGCCGGTCCTACCTGGCTTTGGATCGGGATTCCCTGTAGGACCCACGCCTCGTGGGGAAGCTTAAGTAAACGCTATTTGGGTACACCCCATTTGCAGTAAGGTAATCGCGTGGATCTTGCCATTGTTATCCCGGTGTTCAATGAGGCGCGGAACATTGCCGTCCTGATTGATGAAATCGTTGCCACGCTGGGTGATGTGGGCGCTTATCACATCATTGTCGTGGATGACGCCAGTACCGATGACACCGTGTCGGTGTTGTCCGGCTGCACTGGCCGCGTTCCGCAGCTGCGGGTCATCCGTCACCGGCAGCGCTGCGGGCAATCCGCGGCGATTGCGACCGGGGTCGAGGCCGCGGCGGCGCACTGGGTCGTTACCCCGGATGGGGACGGACAGAATGACCCGGCCGACATCCTGAACCTGTGCGCGGCCATGGAGCGGGCGCCGGATGATGTCTGGCTGGTGGCCGGGGACCGCCGGCAGCGTGTGGACGGCTGGTGGAAGCGGGCCGCCTCGCGCATTGCCAACGTGACCCGTGGTCTGCTGCTGCGGGACCAGGCGCCGGACAGTGCCTGCGGCATCAAACTGTTTGCCCGCGAGACCTTTATGGCCTTGCCGCGGTTTGACCATATGCACCGTTTCCTGCCGGCGCTGGTACTGCGACAGGGTGGGCGGGTACTGTCGGTCGGGGTGAACCATCGCGCACGGCTGCACGGGCGCTCGAACTATGGCATACATGACCGGCTGTGGGCCGGCATCGTGGACCTGCTTGGCGTGATGTGGCTGCGGCGGCGTACCCTGCGCCCTGAAATTGTGAAAGAGGATTGATTTATGACGAACCTGTACTGGTTGATGATCGGTTTCCTGGGACAGGCGCTGTTTTCCATGCGCTTCCTGGTGCAATGGTGGGCCAGCGAACGCGAGCGGCGCAGCGTGATACCACTGGCCTTCTGGTTCTTCAGTGTCGCCGGTGGCATCACCCTGTTGAGCTATGCAATCTATCGCCAGGACCCGGTATTTATCGTCGGCCAGGCCGGTGGACTGATCATCTACTTGCGTAACCTGTATTTCATCTACCGGGAGCGCCTGCAGATACCCGAGACCCACGCCTCTTGATAACCACCCGTTTCGGGTCAACGGCCGGTCTGCTGTTCCTGTGGCTGTCCCTGCTGCTGGTCACGCTGTTGGGCCGGCCGCTGCTGCCGGTGGACGAGACGCGCTACGTCGCCGTTGCCTGGGAGATGTGGCAACGCGGCGAGTTCCTGGTGCCGTTCCTCAATGGTGAACCGTACAGTCACAAGCCGCCGCTGTTCTTCTGGTTGATCCAGGCCGGTTGGTGGCTGTTCGGCATCAACGACTGGTGGCCGCACTGCGTGGGCGCATGCGCCTCGCTGGCAGTGCTGTTCCTGACAGCAGGCCTCGCCAGGCGGTTGTGGCCGGCGGACAGCATGACCGCGCGGCTGGTCCCGTGGGTGCTGTTTTCCGGGATTTTCTGGACGGCGTTTTACAGCTGGGTACAGATCGACATGCTGCTGGTGCTTGCCTGCGTGCTGGGCATGACCGGCATCACCAATGCGGCGCACGGCAAGACCGGCGGCTGGCTGTTGACCGGCGTGGCCATCGGTGTTGGCGTGCTCGCGAAAGGACCGGTGGTCCTGGTGTTTGTGTTACCGCCGGCACTACTGGGCCCGCTCTGGATCGAACCGCGCCTCCAGCGCCCGTGGTTGTCCTGGTACGCTGGTGTTGCGATCAGCGTGTTCATCGGGGCGTGCATCGGGCTGGGCTGGGCCCTGCCGGCGGTACAGGCCGGGGGAGCGGTCTACCGGGAGGCGCTGCTCTGGGGGCAGACCGTGGATCGGCTGGTGTACTCGTTTGCCCATGCGCACCCGTGGTGGTGGTACCTGCCGTGGTTGCTGCTGTTACTCGTCCCGTGGCTGTTGCTGCCCTGGTGTTGGCCGCGGGTGGTCGCGGCCGTGCGCACGCCGGATGCCGGTGTGCGCCTGTGCCTGTGCTGGCTGCTGCCGGCGCTGGTCATACTCAGTCTGGTCAGCGCCAAGCAGGCAAAGTACCTGTTGCCGTTGTTGCCAGCGGCAGCACTGGTGATTGCCAGGGCGGCAAGCGGGTTGTCCGGGCAGTCGCTGACACAGCGCCCCTGGTTGCTGGCGGCGGCGCTGTTTCTGGCCGGCGGGGCGTTGGCCGGGGTGCCATTCTATCCCGGAGTGGCCCCGTGGATGGCGGGCATGCATCCGGTCTGGGGCGCAGCGATCATGGTCGTCGCCGTAGCGCTGGTGCTGCTCCGATCATTGCGGGCCGCTGACTATCCCCCGCTCATGGCGCTGTTCACCACCATCGTGCTGGGCCTGTTTCAGGCGGGCGTGTTCCGCGCGGGCGTGCCTGCCTATGATGTGCGCCCGGTCAGCCGGCTGGTTGCGTCAGCACAGGCGGCGGGGCAGCCAGTGGCGAACCTGGGAACCTATCACGGGCAGGTTCATTTTTACGGGCGACTGGCCCGGCCGGTCATCCCGCTGCCGGAAGGGGAGGCCGTGGCATGGGGCCGGGACCACCCGGATGGCTTGCTCGTGGCCTACTACGGCCGTGCCCGGATGGCCCATCCGGACGCCGTCTACACACAGCCTTACCGCGGTGGCAGCCTCGCCGTCTGGGCAGGGGCCAGCGTTGCCGCCAATCCGGATGTGCTGCCATGAACCTGCTACAATCCGCGCTGCACTGACGGACTGAGAATAACAACCGGAACATGCTGACCTATCCCGATATTGACCCGGTTGCCATCAGTGCGGGCCCGTTTGAGGTGCACTGGTACGGTCTGATGTACCTGATCGCGTTTCTTGCCGGCTGGTGGTTGGGGCGGTTGCGTACCCGGCGACCGGGCACTACCTGGAAGGCGGAGGAAATCGGCGATCTGGTGTTCTACTTTGCGCTCGGTGCGATCCTGGGCGGGCGCATCGGCTATACCCTGATGTACAACCTGCCGGGTTTTGTCGAGGACCCGCTGGTGATCCTGCGGATCTGGCAGGGTGGCATGTCTTACCATGGCGGGATGGTGGGGGTGTTTATTGCCATGTGGCTGTACGGCCGCCATACCCACCGGACGTTTTTCTTTGTCTCGGACTACCTCGCACCGCTGGTCCCCATTGGCCTGGGTGCCGGCCGCGTAGGAAACTTTATCAACGGCGAACTCTGGGGACGTCCCACGGACCTGCCGTGGGGCATGGTGTTTCCGTTCGTGGACAACTTGCCGCGGCATCCGTCCATGCTCTACGAGGCGCTGCTGGAAGGCCTGATATTCTTTATTATCCTGTGGGTCTATTCAAGCAAACCGCGGCCGACCATGGCGGTGTCCGGACTGTACCTGCTGACCTACGGTGTGTTCCGCTTCCTGGTGGAGTTCGTGCGGTTGCCGGATGCGCACATCGGCTATCTCGCCTTCGACTGGCTGACCATGGGACACTTGCTGACGCTGCCGATGATCGTGATCGGGGCCGCATTCATGATCTACGCCTACCGGCGCAAGGACGGCGCGGTTAGCTGGTAAGCTGGACGGATTCACCGTGAAACAGTACCTCGACCTGATGCGCCACGTGCGCGAGCACGGCACCCGCAAGGAGGACCGTACCGGCACCGGTACCGTCAGTGTGTTCGGCTACCAGATGCGCTTCGATCTGTCCGCGGGGTTCCCGCTGGTCACCACCAAGAAAGTGCACCTGCGTTCCATACTCCACGAGCTGCTCTGGTTTCTGCAGGGCGACACCAATATCCGCTACCTGCATGACAACAACGTGAGCATCTGGGACGAGTGGGCTGATGAAAACGGTGATCTCGGTCCGGTGTACGGTTCCCAGTGGCGTTCCTGGCCGACGGCCGACGGGCGTTCCATCGACCAGATCAGCCAGGTCGTCGACACCATCCGCAACAACCCCGATTCACGCCGCATCATTGTCAGTGCGTGGAACGTCGGCGCAATAGAGACCATGGCGCTGCCGCCGTGCCATGCCTTTTTCCAGTTCTACGTGGCCGACGGCAAGCTGTCCTGCCAGTTGTACCAGCGCAGTGCGGACATCTTCCTGGGGGTGCCGTTCAACATTGCTTCCTACGCACTGCTGACCCTGATGATGGCACAGGTCACGGGCCTTGAAGCCGGTGAGTTTATTCACACCTTTGGTGATGCGCACCTGTATCTCAATCACCTCGAGCAGACCGATCGGCAATTGTCACGCGAACTGCGGCCATTGCCGGTGATGGCCATTAATCCAGATGTCACCGACCTGTTTGCCTTCCGCTTTGAGGACTTCGAGTTGCAGGGTTATGATCCGCACCCGCATATCAAGGCGCCGGTCGCAGTATGAAGCTGTCCATTGTCGTGGCCATGGCAGCCAACCACGTCATTGGCCGCGACAACCAGTTGCCCTGGCACTTGCCCGCGGACCTGAAGCATTTCAAACAACTGACGACCGGCAAGCCGATCCTGATGGGGCGCAAGACCTGGGAGTCCATCGGGCGGCCGCTGCCGGAGCGCACCAATATCGTGATTACCCGCGACACAGACTACACGGCGGCCGGCTGTGTGGTGGTGCATTCCCTTGAAGCCGCATTGCGTGCGGTGGAACACCATGAGGAAGTCATGGTGATCGGCGGCTCCGAGCTGTACCGCCAGGTGCTGCCGGAGGTGTCGACCATCTACCTGACCCGGGTGCATGCCGACATCGAGGGCGATACGTTCTTCCCGGAGCTGGGTGACAGTGAGTGGCGCGAGGTGGAACGTATCGATTGCGAACCTGATGAAAACAATACCCACGCCTGCAGTTTTATCACGCTGGAACGCGTGACCTGAGGTGAGACTCGCGCCCCGCGGGGAATTTACATCACTCCCGTCCCTCACGTAGGACCCGCGCCCCGCGGGGAATTCTTCCCGGCCGGGGGCCGGTCCTACCGCTCACTGTAAGAAGAAATCAATCAACAACCCCCCGGTGTCTGCTGCCCCGGGCAGGGCAGGTTGATGCGCTGCGGTTCCGTGTCGATTCGCAGTGCGGTCAACTCGCCGCCCCACAGGCAGGCCGAGTCGATCGGGTAGATGCCGGGCTGGCTGTATTCGCGCAGCGTGGACCAGTGACCGAATATGATGTTCAGTTCCCTGCTGGCACGGCCCGGAATTTCATACCAGGGATAAAATCCGGCGGTCTGGCTGCCGGGCGCCCCCTTGCTCTTGAAATGGAGGCGTCCGCCGGGATCGCAGAAGCGCAGGCGGGTAAAACAGTTGATAATGAAACGCAGGCGGTCATAACCATTGAGATCGTCCGCCCACCGTTTGGGTTTGTTGCCGTACATGTTTGCAAGCAGGTCGGCCATGCCATCACCGCGGAGTTGCGTTTCCACCTCGGCCGCGCATTGCTGTGCCAGTGACAGGTCCCACTGCGGTGGCAGGCCGGCGTGTACCAGGGTAAAACCGAGCGCTGCATCATGATGCAGCAGTGGCTGGAGGCGCAGCCAGCCGATCAGTTCATCACGATCGGGTGCATTGAGTACGGCATCCAGCGTGTGATCATCATTTTTTATCGGGTAACCACCGGCAGCAGCCAGCAGATGCAGGTCATGATTTCCAAGCACGCTGATCGCGGCATCGCCAAGTCCCTTTATGAAGCGCAGGGTTTCAAGTGACAGTGGCCCGCGGTTGACCAGGTCACCGGCAAACCAGAGGCGGTCGTGTTGCGGATTGAAGGCGAGTTTTTCAAGCAGGGCCTGCAGTTCATCAAAACAGCCCTGGACATCACCAATGGCGTAGACGGCCATTTACGTGATGCAATTAATGGAGAGTGCGGGGGATAGCCAGTGTGAAGGCCGGTATCTCGGCATCAAACTCATCACCGCTGTCGGTGACCATCTGGTAGCTGCCGCTCATGCTGCCGACCGGTGTGGCGATCATGGCGCCACTGGTGTACTGGAAGCCTTCGCCGGGATTGAGGTGCGGCTGCTCGCCGACCACGCCTTCGCCCTTGACCTCCTGAATGTTGCCATTGGCATCGGTGATGACCCAGTGCCGTGACAGTAACTGTGCCGGGATATCGCCCTCGTTGCGAATGGTGATGGTATAGGAGAACACGTAGCGGTCGTTATCCGGTTCCGACTGGCCCTCGATATACGAGGTCTCGATTTCGACGGTAATGTTATTGAGCAGTTCGCTGGTCATGGTCATTATTTCTTGGGTTAATGGTTAAAGCATACGCTTTCAGTCGCAAGCTGACAAAATCCCGACTTTTCACCACAGGCATTGACGCCAGGCGGTTTCCATCTTCATGATATACCCTGGGAAATCCGTCACAGACTGCTATTCTGTGGCTATAGTTATTGCAGGAACTGTAATAAAACAACTACTGGAGGATGCTATGTATCTCAGGAATAAGGAAAATGGTGACCTGGTCGAAGTACTGGATATCTCAGCCATGGTCGATCCCTGCCGGGATGAACTAACCGGCCGTTATCATGCCGGCGAGGAGATGCAGGATTCGGCCACGTTCAGGAAAGCCGTGCTGGCGTTTCCGTCGGGAGAGGACTTGCCGCAGTGCTGGGTGGACGCTGGCTATAATGACTAACTAACTGATATATAACAATAAATAGTATTATTACCAGCGGCCTGTTGCGGTTGGGGGTGGTAGCGCGCCGTGCCCCCGTCCGGGCGAGCTATTGTGCAGTTTGTGACCCGGTTACCAGAACCATGCCGGGTTTTCCGCCATTATGATTCCACGTTCAATTAACGGTTCCGGTCACGCCGGTGAGGCGGCCCGGGAACTGAGGCAAGGCAACGGTGGACAGGATGCGTGGTAAAAATCTGATCAAAAGGCCGGACCCGTTGATGTTACTGGCGGTGATCGTGACACTCGGTGCAGTGATGAGTACCACGGTCAATGCAGCAGAACTGATCCAGTTCCAGCCACAGTCCCGGCTGGCCAAAATGACAGCCGCTTTTGACGAGAATGGTTATCGCGTAACCGGCCTTGGGGATAGCAGCGCCGGCTTGCATGTTTCCCTGACCCCGCCACCCGAGGTCAGGGAGGTCAACCTTGCCAACGCTGTCTCAAGTCGCGGGCAGCGCGGCCTGTCTGACGTCTACCTGTCCATCCGCTTACCCTGGTAGCACTCTATCTTACGGTTCCTTCCGGCCACTCGCGACCTGATTGGCCAGTGCGGCAAATTCCCTGATCCCGAGCATCTCGGCACGTAGTGCCGGGTCAATGCCGAGTGCCTGCATGGCATCGACATCCAGCATTTCCCGCAGAACATTGCGCAGCGTCTTGCGGCGTTGCGAAAATGCCTGGCGCACCACGGCAGCCAGCACGGTCTCATCCTGCACGGTAACCGGTAGTGTGTGGTACGGCCGCAGGTTGACGAAGGCGGACTCGACCCGTGGCGGTGGCCGGAACGCCCCGGCGCCGATGGTAAACAGTGGCGTCACCTCGCAGCGGTACTGGACCATCACGGACAAGCGGCCGTACTGGCCGGTGCCGGGTTCGGCAGCCAGCCGGTCGACGACCTCTTTTTGCAGCATGAAATGCATGTCATTAATGCAACGGGATTGCTCCAGCAAGTAGAACAGCAGGGGCGTCGAGATATTGTAGGGGAGGTTGCCGACGATGCGCAGCGGCCCGGAACCGGCAAGCCCGCAGAAATCAAAACGCAACGCATCGGTATTGTGTATCGTCAGTTTCCCCGCATCCCTGGCCTGTTGCTGCAACGGACCAACCAGGTCGCGATCGAGTTCAACGACATGCAGCTCCCCGGCTGCTCGCAACAGCGGCAGTGTGATGGCCCCCTGGCCGGGACCGATTTCGACCAGGTTGTCGTCTGTCTGTGGATGGATTGCCGTGACAATCCGGTCGATGATGGCGGGGTCATGCAGGAAATGCTGGCCGAACCTTTTCCTTGGACGATGATTCAAGGGGTTACCCGTGTGTTTATCATTAGTTACAGTTAGTTATGGAACATCAAAATGGATTTACCCACGCAAACCACCCAGTTAGAACCATAGTGGGTGCGATTACAACTCGCATCGATATTCGCATCGGTCATTTTCCGATGGAATCTATTGCTGGCTCAATAATATCACTTGTTGGCAGTGGCTTGATCTGACAGGTAGTGCCAGGAAATCAGTCGAGTCTGGTGCTAGATCTTTAACAGCAAGGATTCTTGAAAGGAGTTAGTTCAATGACGCCAATGAATGGACAAGAATT
>JAUVNM010000342.1 GCA_030599705.1 Gammaproteobacteria bacterium | reverse complement strand
GAGGCCGGACTGTACCTGGTGCCCAAAGTTATCGAGTGATCATGTTGTTGGCTGCCCTGTCCTTAACCGTGCCGGTGCTGTTTCCGTCAGCGACTGAATGTGTCCGCACCCCGTGATGCACCGGAAAACCCTGACTGAACTGGCAAAAGGTTTGCGCGCGGGCGAGTTCTCCAGCGTAGAACTCACCCGGGCATGCCTGGATCGTGTGGATCGGCTGGATGAGCAGCTCAACTGCTTTATCACCGTGACCGGGGAACAGGCGCTTGCGCAGGCACAGGCCGCCGATGCCCGGCTGCAGTCGGGTGCGGCGGGTCCCCTGACGGGAATCCCGTTTGCCCACAAGGACATCTTCTGCACGCACGGGGTGAAGACCAGTTGCGGTTCGAAGATGCTCGACCGCTTTATCGCTCCCTACGATGCCACGGTAACGCAATACCTGAACGCGGCCGGTGCCGTCATGATCGGCAAGACCAACATGGATGAGTTTGCCATGGGGTCATCGACTGAAACGAGTTATTACGGCCCGGTGAAAAATCCCTGGGATCCGCAACGGGTCCCCGGCGGTTCTTCCGGCGGCTCGGCGGCCGCCGTGGCCGCGCGCCTGGTCCCGGCCAGTACCGGAACGGATACCGGTGGCTCCATTCGCCAGCCGGCCGCCCTGTGCGGAGTCACCGGGCTCAAGCCGACCTACGGACGTGTTTCGCGTTATGGCATGATTGCCTTTGCCTCCAGCCTCGATCAGGGTGGCCCGTTTACGCGGACCGCGGAGGATGCCGCCATCATGCTGGGGGTCATGGCCGGTTTTGATGCGCGCGACTCGACCTGCGTGGACCGGCCGGTGGATGACTATAGGTCCGGCCTGGATGATTCCCTGGAGGGCCTGAAGATCGGCCTGCCGCAGGAATTTCTCGATACGGGTCTGGACAGCGGCGTGGCCGCTGCCGTGACGGCCGCCCTCGGTGAATACGAGAAACTTGGCGCCACGGTTGTCGATATCTCCCTGCCGAATGCTGCACTGGCTGTGCCGACCTACTACGTGGTGGCGCCGGCCGAGTGTTCCTCCAACCTGTCGCGCATGGACGGAGTGCGCTTTGGCTACCGGGCCAGTGATCCGCAGGACCTCGAAGACCTGTACAAGCGCTCACGCGGCGAGGGTTTCGGCGCCGAGGTGAAGCGCCGCATCATGATCGGCACCTATGCGCTGTCTGCCGGCTACTACGATGCCTATTACCTGAAGGCGCAACAGGCGCGCCGCCTGATCCGGGAAGATTTTCTGAAGGCCTTCGAAACGGTGGACGTCATCATGGGTCCGACCGCCCCGACGCCCGCCTTCCGGCTGGGCGAGAAATCCGATGACCCGGTCACCATGTACCTGTCCGATATTTATACCATTGCCGTGAACCTTGCCGGCTTGCCGGGGCTGTCCATACCGGCCGGGTGTATCGACGGATTACCGGCAGGCTTGCAGGTGATCGGTAATTACTTTGCAGAAGCACGCCTGTTGAATGTTGCACACCGTTTCCAGCAGGTGACGGACTGGCACACATTGTGTCCGAAAGGCTATGAATAAGCCGGGTATTGTCTGATATGGCATGGGAAACCGTCATCGGGCTGGAAATCCACGCCCAGCTCAAGACCCGCAGCAAGATCTTTTCCGGTGCCGCCACGCAATACGGGGCGGAGCCGAACACGCAGGCGTGTGCCGTGGACCTCGGTCTGCCCGGGGTGTTGCCGGTACTGAATACCGAGGTGGTGCGCATGGCCGCGAAGTTCGGGCTGGCGACCCATTCGACGGTCGCCCCGCGCTCGGTGTTTGCGCGCAAGAATTATTTCTACCCGGACCTGCCCAAGGGGTACCAGATCAGCCAGTTCGAGTTGCCGATCGTGCACGGCGGCTGGCTCGACATCGAGCTCGATGGGGGCACCACCAAGCGCATTGGCATTACCCGTGCCCATCTCGAGGAAGATGCCGGCAAGTCCCTGCACGAGGATTTCCACGGCATGACCGGCATCGACCTGAACCGCGCCGGGACCCCGTTGCTGGAAATCGTGTCCGAGCCGGACATGCGTTCGGCGCAGGAAGCCATTGCCTACATGAAGAAGATCCATACACTGGTCCGCTACCTCGATATCTGCGACGGCAACATGCAGGAAGGCTCGTTCCGCTGTGATGCGAATGTCTCGGTGCGCCCGTTGGGCGCAGAGGAATTCGGCACGCGCGCCGAAATCAAGAATATCAATTCCTTCCGGTTTGTCGAGCAGGCCATCAACTACGAGGTGCAGCGCCAGATTGCCGTGATCGAAAGTGGCGGGTCAGTGGTACAGGAGACGCGCCTGTTCGACCCGGACCGGCACGAGACCCGCCCCATGCGCACCAAGGAAGAGGCCAACGATTACCGCTATTTCCCGGACCCGGACCTGTTGCCGGTCGAGATCGATCAGGCCTTCCTGGATAAGGTTGCCGCCACGCTGCCGGAACTGCCGGAAACCAGGAAACAGCGCTTCATGGACGAGTACGGCCTGTCCGCCGCTGACGCGGGCGTATTGACGGCATCCCGGGAACAGGCGGAGTACTTCGAGGCGACTGTGGATGCGTCCGGCGGGCAGGGCAAGCTGTCGGCCAACTGGGTCATGGGCGAACTGGCCGGCGCCCTGAACAAGGCCGCTACAG
>JAUVNM010000168.1 GCA_030599705.1 Gammaproteobacteria bacterium | reverse complement strand
GCCGAATATATTCGGCCCTACAGGGTAACGATGTTGTAGGGCCGAATTTATTCGGCCTGTTACGAACTGGCCATTTCTGATTATCTTGACTCTATTTTTACAGGAGCTGCCATGAAAGTCGCCTATATTTTTTCCAGCCAGGGTCACACTGTGTCCTACAAGCTTGGCCAGATGATCCTGCCGCAGCTCGAGGCCGGTGTACACGGTGTCGAGGTGGTCGGGATGTTTTTCTTCGAGGACAACAACTACGTGCTGGTAAAGGGCGACCCGCTGGGTGAGCGCCTCGCGAAGGTGGCCAGCGAGTCAGGCATGCTGCTGATGGGTTGCGACAAGTGCTGCTACGAGCGCGAGATCGACGGCAAGCTGGTCGATGGCGCGGTGATCGGCTGTTTCCCTGATCTCTACGGGGCGCTGTCCGGTAATATGCCCGACCAGGTGATTACGCTGTAGCATTTCCTCATAACGGCGGTACATCACCCTGGCCGAATGAATTCGGCCCTACAGTACAAGTTCCATTCTACAAGGTAGTGACCTTGTAGGGCCGAATTCATTCGGCCAGTTATCCCTTTATCTTTACCGTGTAGGTGTCGATGCCCTGCTTGCCAAGCTTGCTGCGCGCCTGCTGCAGCGTAGTGAGATTGTGGAACGGGCCGACACGCACGCGGTGGCGTGTGTCCTTGCCGTTGATGGTGATGGTCTGGATGTCAGTCTCGAAACCCATGATCGCGAGTTTCGCCTTGAAGCGGTCGGCCTGCGTGGCGCCGCTGAACGAGCCGGCCTGCAGGTAGTAAATCTCTCTCGGCGCGGTCGGTTGCTTGCGGACGGTCTTTTCGATGACCGGTGCCGGTTTCGCGGTGCTCGCCTGGATTTCCTCTTCCGGGACGATGACCTCCATCTCCGGCAGGATGGCATAGAACTCGAAGCGCGGTTTCGGCGGTGCGACCTTGTTGCCGGCTTCCGGTGCTGCGGGTTCTGGCGCGACTTCGCTACCTGTCTCCGCGATCTCCGGTGCGTCACCGACTGCCTCGGGGCTCTTCGGCGCGAGCATCTTTATATAGACCAGGAAGGCGATGAACAGTCCGATCAGTAGACCGGCCAGCAGTCCGACCCACGGCGCGACCGGGTTGCGTTTCTTGTTACGTGCCGAGTGGTGTTTATAGTCGCGGGGCATGGTTTCTCACATGGACTCCGGTGCCGAGACGCCAAGCAGGCCGAGGCCGTTGGCAATCACCTGGCGGGTGGCATCGATCAGTTCCAGCCGGGCATTGCGCAGGGCGCTGTCCTCGACAATGAAGGTATGCGCGTTGTAATAGGTGTGAAAATCATTGGCGAGCTCGCGCAGGTAATGCGGGAGCTGGTGCGGCTCGTGGTTAATGGCGGCCGCCTCGACGATTTCCGGGTAGCGCGACAGGTTGATCATCAGTTCCTGCTCGTGGTCCTCCGTCAGCCGGGTCAGCTGCGCCAGACCTTCCGCCGAATCGCGGCGGTAGCCCTTCTCCTCAAGTTGCCGGAACACGCTAATGACGCGGGCGTGCGCATACTGCACATAATAAACCGGGTTGTCGTTCGACTGCGAGCGTGCCAGATCGAGGTCGAAGTCCATGTGCTGCTCGCACTTGCGCATCACGTAGAAATAGCGCGCCGCGTCGTTGCCGACCTCGCGGCGCAGCTCACGCAGGGTGACGAATTCGCCGGAACGCGTCGACATCTGTACCTTCACGCCACCGCGGTAGAGTACCGCGAACTGTACCAGCAGCACATCGAGTCGTTCCGGGTCGTCGCCCAGTGCCGTGAGCGCGGCCTTCACCCGTGGCACGTAGCCGTGGTGATCGGCGCCCCAGACATCGATAACCCGGTCGTAGCCGCGTTCCAGCTTGTTGGCATGGTAGGCGATGTCGGAGGCAAAGTAGGTGGTCTGGCCATTGTCGCGCACGATGACGCGGTCTTTTTCATCGCCGTAGTCGGTGGCGCGGAACCACAGTGCGCCATTGTCCTCATAGGTATGTCCGCTGGCCTTGAGGCGCTCGATGGCGACCTCGACGGCACTGCTGTCGGTGAGCGCGCGCTCCGAGAACCACTCGTCGTATTCCACGCCAAATTCCTTCAGGTCCTGGCGAATGTTATGCAGGATGGCGGTGAGCCCGGCATCGAACACCAGACGGTAGTCGTCTGCGCCCAGCAGGTCGCGGATGCGCGCGATCACACCGTCGATGTGTGCTTCCTTGTCGCCACCGGCCGGTTCGTCCGGCGGCACGCCGGCAAACACCTCCGCCACCGGGTGCTGCAGGCGTTCGCCGTGCTCGCGGTGCACGGTGGCGCCGATGTCCCAGACATAATCGCCCTGGTAGCCGTTCGCCGGGAAGCTCAGTTCCACCCCGCACAGGTCGAGGTAGCGCAGGTAGACGCTGGCGGCGAGGATGTCCATCTGGCGGCCGGCATCGTTGACATAGTACTCGCGGTGCACATCGTAGCCGATGGCGGCCAGCAGGTCGGCGACCGCGGCCCCGTAGGCAGCCCCGCGCCCGTGACCGACGTGCAGCGGCCCGGTCGGGTTGGCGGAGACAAATTCCACCTGCACGCGCTGGCCGGCACCGAGCTGGCTGCGCCCGTAGTCGGCACCGGCCTGTGCAATATCGGCGATGACCCCGTGCCATGCGGTGGGCCCGAGGAAAAAATTAATGAAGCCCGGCCCGGCGATCTCCACCTTTTCGACCGTGCCGCCCGTATCCAGGGCGCTCACCAGCTGCTCCGCGATGTCGCGCGGTTTGGCGCGTGCCGGTTTTGCCAGCGTCAGCGCGAGGTTGCTGGCAAAGTCGCCATGCGCGCGGTCGCGGGTGCGCTCCACCATGACGTTCGGCGCCAGGTCGGCCGGCAGCGCGTCACTGGCCTGCAGGCGGGCGACGGCGTCGGTGAGCAGTTGTGCGAGCTGTTCTTTCACAAATGATTGTTAAACAGTTGTCATCCCCGCGCAGGCGGGGATCCATGAACACGGGAATCAATCAAAGAAATAATGGTTTCCTGGCAACTGTGGACAGGTTTATCACAGGAGTGAATGGATTCCCGCCTGCGCGGGAATGACGTTCGTTTTGCAAATATTCACTCCCTGCATTTGCGTTAATTCAATGTAATACAAGGCCGGCCTATTATCCGGTCCCGCACCGGGGTTGCAACCGCGCCGGCTCAGAACATGTCCGCCGGGTCGACATCCACCGACCAGCGCACCTTGCGGGCCTCGCGCGACTGTTCCAGCTGCCGCACCAGGGTGCCGAGCAGCGACTGCAGGCCGCCGCGGTCGTTCGACTGCAGCAGCAGCTGGGCGCGGAAGCGCCCGGCCCGGCGCTCCATGGTGGCCGGGACCGGGCCCCAGATCTCGATACCGCTGCAGTCGAGCTGCTCGGTCTGCCGGCGCACATGGTCCAGGAAGCTGATCGGCAGGGATTGCCGGGTGGCCTCGGCGCGCACCAGGGCAATGTGGTTGGCCGGCGGCAGCTGCGCCGCCGTGCGTTCCGCCAGCGCGGCGCGCGCAAAGGCCGGGTAGCCCTGGTGGATCAGCAGTTGCAGCAGTGGGTGGTCCGGGTGATGGGTCTGGATGGCGACCGTGCCGGCCCGGTCATGGCGCCCGGCGCGCCCGGCGACCTGCACCACCAGCTGCGCCATGCGTTCACTGGCGCGGAAATCGGTGCCGAACAGGCCGGCGTCGGCATTGAGGATGCCGACCAGCGTGACCTTCGGAAAGTGATGGCCCTTGGCGAGCATCTGGGTGCCAAGCAGGAGGCGCGCCTGCCCGCTGCGGGCGCGTTCCAGCAGCCGCGCCAGTTCCCCCTTGCGGCGCGTGGTGTCACGATCGATGCGCAGCCGTTCCACCTCCGGGAAATGTTCGGCCAGGGCCTGTTCGACGCGTTCGGTCCCCTGGCCGAGCGGACGCAGCTCGGTGCTAGCGCATTCCGGGCAGCTGGTGTCGAGCGGCCGCTGGCTGCCGCAGTGGTGGCAGCGCAGCAGCTGCCCGCGCTGGTGCCAGGTCAGGCGCGCGTCACAGCGCCGACATTCCGCGACCCAGCCGCAGGCATGACAGATCAGGGTCGGGGCAAAGCCGCGCCGGTTCAGGAACAGCAGCACCTGGCCGTCGCGGTCGAGGTGCTGGGCGATGCGTGTCAGCAGGTCGCGTGACAAGCCGTGTTCCAGCGGCTGGCTGCGGATATCGAGGACCTCGTAGGTCGGCAGGCCGGCGCTGCCGGTCCGGTTCGGCAGCACCAGGTGCCGGTAGCGCTGCTGCTCCACGTTGAACAGGCTTTCCAGCGACGGGGTGGCCGAGCCCAGCAGCACCGGGATGTTCAGCCGGCGGGCGCGCCATACGGCCAGGTCGCGCGCCGAGTAGCGGAAGCCATCCTGCTGTTTCAGCGAGGCATCGTGCTCCTCGTCGACCACCAGCAGCCCGGGTCGCGCCAGCGGCGTAAAAATCGCCGAACGGGTGCCGATCACCACCAGCGCCGTGCCGGTCCGTGCCTGTTGCCAGGCGGCGAGACGCTCACGGTCACCGAGTCCCGAGTGCAGCACCGCCAGCGGTACGTTGAAGCGTTGCCGGAAGCGGTCCACCAGCTGCGGGGTCAGGCCGATTTCGGGTACCAGCACCAGGCTCTGGCGCCGTGCCGCGATCATGGTGTCGATGATCTGTAGATAGACCTCGGTCTTGCCGCTGCCAGTGACGCCCTCCAGCAGCCAGGCGGCAAAACTGTCGTGGCTGGCCAGCACGGCATCCACGGCCTGCTGCTGGGCGGCGTTCAGGGTGTGTCCGCCGGCACCGCCCGCAGCGTCCGTCGGCGTGGCGGCTGCTTCCAGGGTGCAGGGCTCGATCCAGTCCCTTGATGCCAGTGTGCGCAGCACGGCTGCATCGACCTCGAGCGCCGTGCGTGGCAG
>JAUVNM010000230.1 GCA_030599705.1 Gammaproteobacteria bacterium | reverse complement strand
TTCTCCGGATCATCCAGGATACTGCCGTCATTGGGAATGGGAATACGATGCTCGCCGTTCGCGAAGATATAGCCGGTACGCGGATACTTCTGTGGCCGCAGGCCATGGATATCCGACGCGTTGGGGATCTCGGTAATCTTGTCGCACTTCATGACGTCGCAACGTATCCGCGCCACCCGCGTATTGGCCTTGTCGTTCATAAACAGGTAACGGCCATCATAGGTGCCATCGGTAAATGACATGTGCGGGTGATGCAGGTCACCGTTCAGCCAGACGCCGCCATGCTTGTCAAGATGCTCCCGGGTTTCGGGTGTCAAACCATCGCGCAGGATCTTGCGGCTCTCGTTGGTCAATCCCCATCCGGTCGCACTGCAACGGTTGAAGACCGGAATACGCATCAACTCGCGCATGGAGGGCAACCCCAGGATGCGCATTTCGCCGGCCTGGCCGCTGCTCCAGAATCCGTAGTACTCATCCAGATCCCCCGGGGCGACTTCAGCCTTGCTGGAGGCCGCTGCCTGGGCCGGCTTCGGCGCAAGCAGGGAACCACCGGCCAGTCCGGCGAGACCGCCAGCACCGGCGAGTGCTGCCACTTTTACTGAACCCCCCAGCAACTCGCGCCGGGTAATACCCTTATTGTCAGATGTGTCGTCTGTCATCGCTGCTATCCTCCTGTGGTGTTGGCCCGCCCTGTGGTGGGCCAATAATTGGCTCCCGGATCAGGGAGCCTCGGTTACCGTCTCCTTCCTCGCTTTGAGATCAGCAAGAATCTGCTCGATCTGCTGCCTGCCATCCGCGGATGCGCTCGCGGCGGTCCGCTCCCTTTTCAGGCGCCGCTGAATCATGACCGGACAGGCGTGATCGTCTGAGTAAACAACCTGGCAGTGCAGGCAATACAGGCATTCGTTGACATTGATATTGCCCTCCGGATGGATCGACTGAACCATGCATTCATTAGCGCAACGCTGACAGGGGGCTCCACATTCCTTGTAGCGTTTGAGCCAGGCGAACATGCGCAGCCGGCCGGGTATTGCCAGCGCAGCGCCAAGCGGACACAGGTAGCGGCAATAGAAGCGCTCTATAAACAAGCCGGGGACAATGACCGCGATGGCAAACAGTACGAATGGCCACTCCCGTATGAACTTCAGAATAATTGCGGTCTTGAAGGGTTCAACCTCCGCCAGGCGTTCGGCCCAATCCAGTGAGTGCAGCGAGAACCCGAACAACACCAGGAAGATGAGGTATTTGAGTGTCCACAGACGTTCATGCAGGCCCCAGGGCAACATGACCTGCGGGACCTTCACCGCCTTGGCGGCCCGGTTGAGCAACTCCTGCAGGGCACCGAAAGGACACAACCAGCCGCAGTACGGACCCCGGCCCCAGAACAGCAAGGCGACGGCCACCGATCCCCACAAAATGAAGATCAACGGTTCCATCAGGAAATAGCTCCAGTCAAAGCCACTGACCAGGGAACTGAACACGGCAAGGATATTGACCACGGAGAGCTGCGCATTGGCGTACCAGCCTATGCCGAATAGTGTAAAGATGAGAAAACCGACGCGCACGCGATCGGTCAGTAGTGGGCGTTTGACCAACCAGTCCTGAAAGAAAAAGATCACGGTCAGGATACCCAGTGCGATTAATATGAGAATAATTTCCGGCAGCTTGAGGATCCACATTTTCATCCACAGGGGGGCATCCGCCGACATTGGATCCGGAATCGTCAGACCCCCCTCGGGGGTTGCGGCGGCTTCCGGTTCGGGCTCGGGGAGGATCAGGTATTTATCCGGTGTCTGGTAGTCCAGATTGAAGGTCAAAAATGCCTTCTCGGTCGGCCCGGTCCTGCGCCCCACCAGCAGTTCCAGCCTCCACGGTGCCGCCGGATCAAATTCAAGCTCCGGGGGAATGCGGAAGATATCGACATCCTTGAAATCCGGCGCAGCGTCGGCCGCGATCCGGCGCAGGCGCTTGTGGTGGAAATCATGGAAACGAATCGAGGTGTCGCCCTGGATAAGCTGAAAGCGGTCGAAGATGCCGCCGCGCACATAACCCGAACCCTTGAATGAATAGCGGCCATCTCCGGCCAGGACAATGGCCTGCTGACCGGGTTCCAGGCGCTTGACCAGGTTACGGTACTCGGACTCGCCCAGCACACTCAGCCCAATGGCCGGCACGGAGACCACCGCCGCATACAGATCGATGAATGTCTCTTCGGGATCGCCTTCCTCAGTCCGGGTCGCCGCGATCTCGTTACCCGAATGCTCGAAGGCCTCATTGATCTGTGCAAGCGTCAGTTTCAGATTGGCAACGGAACCATCCCTCAGTAATGCTGCCCAGCCTTCCTGTTCCTTCAGATCCATATTAACGGTGGCCTTCGGCCCGGTCTGCCTGCGTACGGGTTTCAGGCCACCCAGGCCGAAGCGGCGCGCGACCTTGATCGCACTGCGCAGGATGGTGTCGTCCATCACCATCACGGTTACCGTCGCACCCGTAACGATATCAACCCGATGATCACCGTCTGTCTTTCGGACCAGTGCACCGATATCCAGACCAGCGTAATTATCGAGAACCCTGGTGATCCGGCTTTCCGGAATACCGATCAGGACGATGGGCTCGTGGTGTTCAACCAGCAGTACCTGGCGGATGACACCCTCCATGTCGATGGCAATCAACTGGTGAATGGGTTTACCGGAGTATCCGATCGAATTGACGAAATCGGAATTGAGGAACACATAGCCGATTTGTTCGCCGTCACGGAACGCTGCCACCACCGGCGGGTCTCCCAATAGATCGCCCAGGTGGTCCGCTTCCGGGAAGGCCTCGTGTGGCGCCAATGCCTTGACGAAGCGCGCCAATGCATATTTCGAGGCGGCCGACGCAGCCCCTGCCGGCAAGACTAAGGCCATGATTATTAAAAGGTTAATAAAAACTGCCGAGCGGGAGCCTGGGCCTGGTCTGGACAGTTCCTGTTTGTTTGATTGCTCGGGTGCGCGGTTCGCCACTCGGTTGGTCCTTGCAAGGCTATTGTTGTTTCGCAAACCGTACGTTGTAATAGTGTGCGACATATTGACGCAGGTCAATCAGAAATCGGGTAACTTGCAGGATGATTTTGTCAGAAACAACCATGTTAAGCATAGATATCCATTCAACCGCGGGACTTATATCGATTGCGCTTGCGGCGGAGCGTGAGGCCATTCGGCGCTATTCGGAACTTGCCAGCAAAATGCGGGAGCACGGGAACGATGAAGCCGGCGCCCTGTTCGAAAGAATGATCGATGAAGAACGGGCGCATGAGAAACAATTAATGGAATGGGCCGCACTGGAGGGACATGTAATCAGTACGGACGTCGGGCCGATCAGATGGGAAGATCCTGGTGTTGCGACCATCTATGATGACGAGGCCAAAGACCCGGATCAAAGTACGCCCTACAAGGCGCTTGCCTTTGCCGTACACAATGAAGAGCGTGCCTTCCGTTTTTATTCGTATGTTGCCGCACACAGCAAGGATCCCGATGTGCGATACCATGCCGAGGTTCTCGCGCACGAAGAGCTTGGCCATGCGGCACTGCTACGCACCCTGCGACGCAGCGCCTGGCATGCACAACGCAGTCAACCCGGAACCAAACCGAAAATTGATCCCGGTGTAATTCACAGCATCCCCGACCTGCTGGCGGCAACAGTCTGTATCGAACAATTCCTCGCTGAACTCATGGATGTTGCCGGACGCGAGCTGCCGGATCTGAAGGCGCTGGCCGCCAACACACAAGAATTCCTGTGTGCGTGTGAAAAATCGCTGCACGAAGGTGATTCACCGGGTACGGAGGTAACCACGGCATTGAAGTCGATTGCATCCTGGCGTGAGCGCACATTGGCGGCAACTGAAAATGCAGCTACCGCGTTACGGCGGCTCTGCGCGGATTGTGATCGTAGTTTTGCGTTTTACGATTCCGTGGTTACATCGG
>JAUVNM010000130.1 GCA_030599705.1 Gammaproteobacteria bacterium | reverse complement strand
GCAAACCCGTGTCCTTGTGATGGCGCCGCAATTGCGTGGATGGGCGACCATAACACAGGGTCATCTGTAGCGGTATCGGCGCACCCTGAAAAAGCTGTTGTTTTACGCTGTATTTTCGGCAATTGCCGTCCATTTGACCATGAACGGACCGGAAGATTCAGCCACACGGCTGCACCGAAAACCCGCGTCGATGGTCAACGCACCACCTGCCGGGTTGACGGTTTTCCGGCAAACCAGGGTGCCGGGTTGAACGGCCGGCCGTCCTTGCGCAACTCAAGGTACAGGCCGGCATGCTGCTCGCCCCCGCTGTTACCCACGATCGCAATGGTTTCACCGGTCTCAACCCAGTCACCCGGCTGCCCGATCAGCCCCCGGTTATGTCCATACAGGGACATGTAACCGTTACCATGGTCAATAATCAGCAATAGGCCAAAGCCACGCAGCCAGTCTGCAAAGGCAACGCGTCCATTGTGTATGGCATGGACTTCCGTTCCTTCCGGCGCGCTGACAAGTACACCACGGGATTACGGTTTACCCTTTCCAGGAAGGGCCCCGTAAGCGGTATGGATACGGCCGGCAACGGGCCATGACAACCTGCCTTTTGCGGACTGTAATGACATGTATGCGCCCGCCGTCGGTGGAATATCTGCCAGTACCTGCTGCAATGATTCGATCAATTCCTGCAGCTGTTGTGCAGCTTGTTCCAGCGCGGCCAGTTCATCTGTTTTATTCTCCATGCCGGCACGCAGTGTGGCCAGCACGGCATTACGCCGTTCCTGCTCCCGCTCGAACCGGCGCACGGATTCCTGTTGACGGGAACGCAGCGTCTCAAGACCGGCCTGCTGCGCGCCGGCCTCTGTCTCCAGGGTAACCAGTTCCTCCAGCAGCGCCTGCAGTCCCAGCAAGCGCCCGGTGCGCGCATTGCTGAAGTACCGCTGGTAGGACAGCATGCGCCCGATGGCGGCCGGATCTTGCTGGCCAAGCAACAGCTTCACCTGTTCCTGCTTCCCCATGGCATAGGCGACACGCATGTCACGCGCCAGCGCGGCCTGCATGTGTTGCAGGTCTGCCAGCCGTAACTGTTTCCTGGACGCAAGCTCCTGCAGTTGCTCTCGTGAGCGGCTGATTTCACTGTCCAGATGGTGTAATTCAACGGTTATGCGGCCAATCTCCTTTTCTGTTTTTTCCAGCCGCGTCTGCAGGTTGTTGCGCTTGCCGCGCATTGCATCGAGTTCTTTTTTCACGCCGGATATGCGCGTACGTACCTGTTTGAGTTCTGTCTCCTTCGCTGCGGCCTGGTCGGCACCTGCGGGTGGCGTCTGGAGTACGGCAAACAATACCGGCAACAGGATGGTGGCCAGTGCAATGCGACCCGCTGCAGGGATCAGGCGATTCACTTCAGGGACAACAGTTATAAACGGGAGTTTCGGTTACCGGCAGACCCGACGCCTTACCCATGCAGCCCCGCCCTGGTAATCGGTTCCACCACACCACCATCGACTGGCAGCAATTCAACCAGCGGGGTACCCGTCATCTCCGGCGGATGCTCCATGTTCATGAGATACAGCATGCTCGGAGCAATATCACACAGGGATCCATGCTCGGCCATCTGCGCCGGGCGACCGACATAGATCAGCGGCACGGTATTGGTTGTGTGTGCGGTATGTATCTGGCCGGTTTCGGAATTCAGCATCAACTCGGCATTGCCATGGTCTGCGGTAATCAGCAGCTCGCCGCCAACTGACTGCACGGCGCCCAGCAGCCGGTCCAGACAAGCGTCAATGACCTCGATGGCCTTGACCGCGGCATCGAATTTACCGGTATGGCCGACCATATCGGGGTTGGCATAATTGCAGATGATAACGTCGTACTTGCCGGCTTCCAGTGCCGCGACCAGTGTGTCGGTGACCTCTGACGCACTCATTTCCGGCTGCAGATCATAGGTTGCCACCATGGGCGAGTTCACCAGGATCCGGTCTTCGCCCTCGAACGGGGTTTCCTCACCACCATTGAAGAAAAACGTAACATGGGCATATTTCTCGGTCTCTGCCAGCCGGAGTTGCCGCAGTCCATGTGCAGAGATGTACTCGCCAAATACATTTTTCAGCCGCTCTGCAGGAAACGCCACCGGGATATCAAAATTCTCCTTGTATTCCGTGAGGCTGACAAAACTGCCCAGTTGCGGAAGGTACTCACGCTCGAACCCGTCAAAATCCGGCTCGATGAACGGCCGCGTGATCTGGCGGGCACGATCGGAACGGAAGTTCATGAATACAATGACGTCACCATCCTCCATGCGGACCGGCTCGGTGCCGGGCGGCACGATACGGGTACCCTTGACGAACTCGTCACCTTCATCGCGCGCATACGCCATTTCAATCGCGGTGAGTGCATCAGGCGCCTCGAACTCCGCCTTGCCCTGGGTGATCAGGTCATACGATGCCTGGATACGCGGCCAGCGATGGTCCCGATCCATGGCGTAGTAGCGCCCGATGACAGAAGCAATCCGGCCATTTCCCAGCGCAGTGAATTTTTCCTCCATCAGGCTGATCGAGGTTTTCGCGCTGCGCGGCGGGGTATCGCGACCATCCAGGAAGGCATGCAGGTAGAGCTTGTCCGCGCCACGCTGCGCTGCCAGTTCGGCCATGGCATGGATATGTCGCTCGTGACTGTGTACCCCACCCGGCGACAGCAGTCCCAGAATATGTACCGCCTTGCCGTTTTCAATCGCCAGGTCGACGGCATCGGTCAGGGTCCGGTTGGTAAAGAACGAACCGGTCTTGATGGAGCGGCTGACACGCGTAAACTCCTGGTAGACAACACGTCCGGCCCCCAGGTTGAGATGACCGACCTCGGAGTTGCCCATCTGCTCCGCCGGCAGTCCGACCGCAGCACCGGAAGTCCGGATCAGGGTATGCGGGTAGGTCTTCCACAGGCGCTCCCATACCGGCTTGCGTGCCGCGGCAATGGCATTGTTTTGCGACGCCTCGCTGTAACCCCAACCATCCAGGATCACCAGCACCATGGGGCGTGCCGGAGCAAAACCTGAGCCGGGTTGAGCTTGATCTTCGTTCATAGTGTCTGGAATGAGTCTAATATGTATGAGGGGGCATATCCAGCCACCTCACTATCCGGATTCATCGTAGCGCCCGGGATTACGGCTGTGCCTGTATCCCAAACGGTTTATTATTGTATAATGTTTTAGTAATGAATGCAGTAACATAAAAGAAAATCAGGCAGTTTCAAGGGGACAGAAAGATGGCAGCCAGCAGCGAAATATTAATAACGCGGGAAGAAGACATTGACCGGGCCTCGCGATCCCTGAAGGCCATGTCACACCCCTTGCGACTGAAAATCCTTTGTACCCTTGGCGAACAGGAAGTCAGCGTTCAGGATATCGTCGAAAGTGTCGGGACCTCGCAAAGCAATATCTCGCAACACCTGGCCATACTGCGCGACAAGGGCATCCTCGTCTCGCGCAAGGATGCCAACCGTGTCTATTACCGCGTGGGTGATGCACGCACCCTGCGCCTGATCAGCATGATGCGCGAAGTATTTTGTACGCGCGATAGCCAGGCAGCGCAGAACTGAATCCGGCTGGTACCTGTTCATTACCGAATCTGCAGCGCATACTCTCGCGTGATGGCATAAGCACCTGATCACACCGGCATGGACTTCAACCAGATCAACGAATTCATCGCAAACAACCTGCTGCTGTTCATGGCATTGCTGGTGATACTGGCGATGCTTGTCGGCGGCGAACTGCGGCACCGCCTGAGCAAGGTGAAACAGGTTGTGCCTGCTGAAGCCACGCGGTTACTCAATCATGAAGATGCCATCATGGTTGATATGCGTACTGACAAGGACTTTCGTGACGGACACATCGTCAACGCAATACATGTACTGGCAGACAATGCAGCAGGCAAACTGAAAAAATACAGCGGCCGGCCACTGATCATTTATTGCAGCAGCGGGCAGCAATCAATAAAGCTTGGTGGAGACCTGGTCAAGCAGGGTTATGAAAATGTAAGCAATCTGAAGGGTGGAATTCTCGCCTGGAAGCAGGCTGACTTGCCGCTGAGCAAGGGCAAATAATCAAAACTCACCAGCAAATTACCCCTGATTTTATCAAGGAACCGTAATGGCCGACGAAGAAGAAGCTACCCCTCAGACTGATGCTGAACAAGTAATTTTTCAAACAAGAAAGATATATATCAAGGATGCGTCGTTTGAATCACCGAATGCTCCCGCAATCTTTACCGCAGACTGGGACCCGGCTCTGGCCGTTGACATTGGCCATGAAATAACTGCGCTTCCTGATGACGCATACAGTGTTGCATTAACAATTACCGCACAAGCAACCGTTGAGGACACCACGGCCTTTCTTGTTGAGGTGCAACAAGGCGGAGTATTTTTCATCAAGGGAATTCCTGAAGATAATCTGCAACGGAGACTGAATGTATACTGCGTAAATATGCTCTACCCCTACGCCTGTGCTACCGTTGACAGTCTCCTGGTAAAGGGTGGTTTCCCACCAATACATTTAGGCCCGGTTAACTTCAACGCACGCTATAAACAAGTGCTCGAGCAAGCCGAAGACCAGAATCATGACGAAGAGCCTGAGTAACATCAAGTTACCTGGATAGCTTCAGGCTGGTCATTAATGCCTATCCCGGTTACCGGCAGTATCAATAGAAAATGAGTACGGAAGCCATCACCGTTCTCGGCGCCGGCTCCTGGGGAACGGCGCTTGCCATCCGGTTGGCCACCAACCATAACCCGGTTTGCCTGTGGGGCCATGAACCCGGCTTCATGCAGACACTTGCGACAGAGCGCCAGAACCGGCAGTTTCTCCCGGACTTTGAATTTCCCGATAACCTGTCTATAGAACCGGAGCTCGCAGCCGCGATCGGCTACAGCAACGACCTGTTGTTCGTGGTGCCGAGCCATGCCTTCCGGGAAGTTCTCATCAGGGCAAAACCGTTCTTCGGGGATAAAACCCGCATCGCCTGGGCAACCAAAGGGCTGGAAACCGGCAGTGGCAAGTTCATGCAGGAAGTGCTGGAAGACGAGGCGGGTGATGAATATCCTGCAGCCGTCCTTTCCGGACCAACCTTTGCGCGCGAGGTCGCAGCCGGACTGCCGACTGCGCTGACGGTAGCCTCAACGAACCCGCCGTTCGCGAACGCTCTCGCCGCCCGGCTGCACGGGGACGTGATGCGGGTCTATACCAGTGATGATGTCATCGGTGTCCAGCTCGGCGGCAGTGTCAAGAATGTCCTTGCTATTGCGTCCGGTATCACCGACGGCCTGAACCTCGGCGCCAACAGCCGGGCCGCACTGATCACGCGTGGCCTCGCCGAAATCATCCGCCTCGGCGATGCCATGGGGGCCCGCCGGGAAACCCTGATGGGGCTGGCCGGTGTCGGTGACCTTATCCTCACCTGTACCGACGACCAGTCACGCAATCGCCGGCTGGGGCTGGCGCTGGGCCAGGGCCAGTCGCTGGAACTGGCGCTGCAGGAAATCGGGCAGGTGGTCGAGGGTGTCAACACCGCCCGCGAGGTGATGCAACTGGCCCGACAATACCGGGTGGAACTGCCCATTGCCGAACAGGTCTACCGGGTGCTGCATGAAAATCTGCCGCCGGCCGCGGCGGTCCATAACCTGATGGCCCGTGAAATCAGGTCAGAAACCGGTAACTAACAAAGTCTCTTCCCCTGTTCGAGCGGGTTGCACCTTTCCAGCAAGTTCAGTCGGGGTGCAGAGTGACGGGCTGTAGGAGCGAG
>JAUVNM010000319.1 GCA_030599705.1 Gammaproteobacteria bacterium | reverse complement strand
TCGATTTGCGTTACAGCAACGGGTTTTCCGTGTTCTGGCAGCAGCTGGAACAACAGGCCGCCAACAGTCAAACAGGGTAAGGATATATTCGGATGCCAAAAAAGACTGAAAAAAACATGATCGTGGGGCTTGATATCGGCACGTCAAAGGTCGTGGCAATTGTCGGCGAGGTGCTGCCCGACAGCTCGATCGAAGTGATCGGTATCGGTTCGCATCCCTCGCGGGGGCTGAAGAAAGGAGTCGTAGTGAATATCGAATCCACGGTGCATTCGATTCAGCGCGCCGTGGAGGAAGCCGAGTTAATGGCCGGCTGCCAGATACACTCGGTGTATGCCGGGATCGCGGGCAGTCATATTCGCAGCCTGAACTCGCACGGTATTGTTGCGATCCGGGACAAGGAGGTGGTGCCCGGTGACGTGGAGCGGGTCATCGATGCCGCGCGCGCCGTGGCCATTCCGGCGGACCAAAAAATACTGCATATCCTGCCGCAGGAATTCCTGATCGACAGCCAGGAAGGTATTCGTGAGCCGGTGGGCATGTCCGGGGTACGGCTGGAGGCGAAGGTTCACATGGTGACCGGCGCCGTGAGTGCCGCGCAGAACATTATCAAGTGCGTACGCCGCTGCGGCCTGGAAGTGGATGACATCATCCTCGAGCAGCTGGCCTCCAGTTACTCGGTACTGACCGAGGACGAAAAGGAACTCGGTGTCTGTATCGTCGATATCGGTGGCGGTACCACGGATATCGCGGTGTTCACCGAGGGTTCTATCCGGCACACCGCGGTGATCCCGATCGCCGGTGACCAGGTTACCAACGATATTGCCGTGGCCCTGCGTACCCCCACGCAGTTTGCCGAGGAAATCAAGATCAAGTACGCCTGTGCGCTGACCCAGATGGCATCGGCGGATGAAAACATCGAGGTTCCCAGTGTCGGGGAGCGTCCTTCGCGCCGCCTCGCGCGGCATACCCTGGCCGAGGTGGTGGAACCACGCTACGAGGAACTGCTGTCCCTGGTGCAGGCCGAATTGCGCCGCAGCGGATTTGAAGACCTCATCGCGGCCGGCATCGTGCTGACCGGGGGCAGTTCCAAGATAGAAGGGCTGGTTGACCTGGCGGAGGAAGTGTTTCACATGCCGGTGCGCCTGGGTATGCCCCGGTACGTGACCGGTCTCGTGGATGTGGTAAGGAACCCGATTTTTGCCACCGGCGTCGGCTTGTTGCTGTTCGGTTACCAGAACCGTGACCAGCGGACCCTGGAGGCAGGTCTGGGTAAAGGGCTTTACAGCGTTTGGGAACGGATGAAGGGCTGGTTTCAGGGAAATTTCTGATGTTGAAGGCGAAGAGTGTGTTGACAGTGCATGGCAGGTTGAAGTTCTCAGTCATAATTTTCTTTTTTTTGAGGAGGAGTGATCATGTTTGAATTAATGGATTCATGTGGACAAAGTGCAGTGATCAAGGTCATCGGTGTCGGCGGCGGCGGCGGCAATGCCGTGCAGCACATGGTCGAGGGAAAAATCGATGGTGTTGATTTTATTTGTGCCAATACGGATGCGCAGGCGCTCAAGAACATGGCGGCGCGCACCACCTTGCAGATCGGCAGTGCCATCACCAAGGGTCTGGGTGCCGGCGCCAATCCCGATGTCGGGCGCCAGGCGGCCCATGATGACCGGGATCGGCTCATGGAAGTGATCGACGGGTCCGATATGCTGTTCATCACGGCCGGCATGGGTGGCGGTACCGGGACCGGTGCGGCGCCGGTGGTCGCCCAGGTGGCCAAAGAGCTGGGCATCCTGACGGTCGCGGTCGTGACCAAGCCGTTTCCGTTTGAAGGCAGCAAGCGCCTGCACGTGGCACACAACGGGATCAAGGAGCTGGGCCAGTACGTGGACTCCCTGATTACCATCCCGAATGAAAAACTGCTGAGTGTCCTGGGCAAGCAGATCAGCCTGCTGGATGCGTTCAAGTCTGCCAATGATGTGTTGCTGGGCGCGGTGCAGGGGATTGCCGAGCTGATTACCCGTCCCGGCCTGATCAATGTGGACTTCGCCGACGTGCGTACCGTGATGTCCGAAATGGGTATGGCCATGATGGGTTCCGGCAGTGCCAAGGGCGAGGATCGTGCCCGTGAAGCGGCGGAAGCCGCAATTGCCAGCCCGTTGCTCGAAGATGTCAACCTGATGGGCGCGCACGGTATCCTCGTCAACGTGACCGCCGGTATGGACATGGGCATCGGTGAATTCGAGGAAGTCGGCAACACGGTGAAGGAGTTTGCTTCCGAAAATGCCACAGTCGTGGTCGGCACCGTCATCGATCCGGATATGCGCGATGAACTGCGCGTCACCGTCGTGGCCACCGGGCTCGGTGAAGAAGCCAAACAGCAGCAGGAGCGGCCCTCGCTGGTGGCCAGGACCGGTACCGGTAGCGTGGACTACGACCGGCCGACGATCGCGCGGCGCATTGGCCTCAAGGCACGCAAAGCGGCCGCGGCCACGGGTGGCAATACGGCCGAGGACGTGGATTTTCTCGATATCCCGGCCTTCCTGCGGCGCCAGGCAGACTAGGCCTGCCTGCGATAGGTATCCTTTATGGGCCTATTAGTACGGGAAGCAGTTATTAATCCGTCATTCCGGCGAAGGCCGGAATCCAGTTCCTAAAATTCAGTCAGTTACTGGATCCCGGCCTTCGCCGGGATGACGGAAAAGTAATTAATCAAAGGTTCCATAGTTTAATAGCTGGAAATCAACACAACTCCGCATACGACCAGCAGGGTACCGATGATCCGTGCCACGCCAATCACTTCACCGAGGACCAGAAATCCCAGCAACATGGTCAGGATAAAACCCAGCCCAACGAACGGGTAGGCAAAACTGACGTCCACCCGGGCCAGCACCAGCAACCATACCAGGGC
>JAUVNM010000143.1 GCA_030599705.1 Gammaproteobacteria bacterium | reverse complement strand
GGCCTCTTTTGTATGGTTACCGTTACCTGGTAACTGATTTTTTTTATGTTTACCGTTACTTGATAGCTGAATTGAATGTAATGACTGAATACAGTTTGAACAATGTAGCGCCCGGGACGAACCGGTTGGTTGGTGGTCTGACATTAATTTTCCACGAGTGAGGGAAAAAATATGCGGAGTCTTTCAATAGCTGGAAAAATCATTCAGGACAACGGTCATTGTTATGCAATTGCCGAGATCGGCCACAACCACCAGGGCAGTCTGGAAACAGCCAGGGAGATGTTTCGGGTTGCCAGGGCCTGCGGGGCAGATGCAGTAAAGCTGCAGAAACGCAACAATCGCCAGCTGTATACCCGAACGGCCTATAACAAGTCCTATGAGAACACCAACAGCTACGGTACAACCTACGGAAAACACAGGGAATTCCTGGAATTTGGCTGGGTGGAATACCTGGAGCTGAAGGCCTACGCTGAAGAAATCGGCATCGCGTTGCTGGCAACCGCCTTTGATTTTTCCAGTGCTGATTTCCTGGAAAAACTTGATATACCGGCATTCAAGATAGCCTCCGGCGATCTGAAGAACATTCCATTGCTCACCCACATTGCCGGGTTCCAGAAGCCGATGATACTCAGTACCGGCGGCGGCACGATGGAGGATGTGAACCGGGCATTTGATGCCATCATGCCGATCAATCAGCAACTCTGTGTGCTGCAATGCACGGCAGGGTACCCGGCAAAATTCGACGAACTGAACCTGAGTGTTATCACCACTTTCCGCGAACGGTTTCCCAATGTGACGGTCGGTCTGTCATCCCATGACAATGGCATTTCCATGGCCGTGGCTGCCTACATGCTGGGGGCCCGTGTTATCGAAAAACACTTTACGCTCAATCACACCTGGAAAGGCACCGATCATGCCTTTTCGCTGGAGCCTACGGGTTTCCGCAAGATGGTGCGTGATTTGAACCGCCTGCATAGCGCCATCGGTGATGGCGCCAAGCAGGTCTATGACAGCGAGGTAGCACCGATCACGAAGATGGGCAAGAAACTCGTTGCCGCGCGTGATTTACCGCCAGGCTACACCATCCGGCGCGAAGATCTCGCCATCAAATCACCGGGCGATGGCCTGCACCCCTATGACATGGACAAGGTCATCGGGCGCGTTACCAGCAAGGTACTGACGGAAGACGAGGACATATCCTTTGAGGTTCTAAATGGCGCTGAACACTGGGCAAAAACAGCCTCCTGAAAACATGTTTAGTCTGGATGGCGAGGTTGCCGTTGTTACGGGCGCCCTGGGCAAGCTGGGTATCTTCTGGATTGATGCGCTGCTCGAGGCCGGTGCCGCGGTATTTGCCATTGATCTGCCGGATACCGGTGTCAGCGGTGATTTTGACAGGCTGCAGGCCCGTTTTGGCCCTGGTCGTCTGCAGCTGGGACGGGCGGATATTACGGATCGCCCGACACTGGAGAGCGTATGCCGGCACTGCCAGGAAGATTTCGGGACCCCTTCCATCCTGGTCAACAATGCCGGCATCGACCGGCCGCCGGCCGGTTCGCAAACTGGCTACCGCCTTGAGGATATTCCCCTTGAGGAGAACCTGAAGATTCTTGAAGTGAATACGCTGGGACTGTTTCTGGCCACCCAGGTTTTCGGCAGCCGGATGCTGGATGCAGGTCGGGGATCGATCATCAATGTCGGTTCGCTGTATGCAAGCGTGGCGCCGGATACACGCCTCTATGAGCACATTCAGACCGATCCCCCGTTTCTAAAACCGCCCGCCTACGGCGCCTCCAAGGCCGCCGTGGTGAACCTGACCCGCTACCTGGCCACGCTGTGGGCAGGCCGTGGCGTGCGGGTGAATACGTTATCACCGGGTGGTGTGCTGGGTGGGCAGGACGAGGAATTCAAACGCAAGTTCTGTGATCGGGTACCGCTCGGCAGAATGGCGACGGCAAAAGACCTTGCGGGCCCGTTGCTGTTCCTTGCCTCGCAGGCTTCATCCTATGTAACCGGTACCGAGCTCATCGTGGATGGCGGGTTTACCGCCTGGTAGGGATCCGCAGCAACAAGGCGAATTTGATATGAACCTTCCTGAACAGAATATTGCTGGGCCCTTCGAGGTCTTGAACGGGACTGCAGTGATGGCCCATAAGAATATACCTGCAAGGGTTTCCAACTGGATTAACGGCATGGAGTGTCCCGCAACCACGGGGAAAACCTTTACCAAGCTGTCACCGGACAGCGGCCGGCCACTGTGTAAAGCAGTACGCTCTGATGCGGAGGATATCAGCATTGCGGTACAGGCCGCAGCCAATGCCCTGGCCGCATGGTCCGGACTCACCCCGGTACAGCGCGGGGACATCCTCTACGAAGTCACCCGGTTGCTGCGGGAACACCGGAATGAAATGGCGGCCATCGTTGCCATGGAAACCGGGATGTCTGTCAATGCTGCGCTGGGCGAGACCGATGCGGCCATCGCGCAGGGAGAGTTTATGGCGGGAGAGGGGCGCCGCCTTTATGGCCGGACCCTCACCAGTGCAGTGCCTGACAAATACGCCATGACCATCCGGCAGCCACTGGGTGTCGCCGGGCTGATTATTGCCGCCAATACCCCCATTGCCAATGTCGCCTGGAAGGTGTTTCCGGCCCTGATATGTGGTAACACGGCGGTGGTCAAGGCCGCCGAGGATACACCCGCCACCGCCTGGTATTTCGGCAGGCTCGCTCACCAGGCCGGCCTGCCGCCCGGGGTCCTTAATATTATCCAGGGATATGGCCGGGAGGCGGGTGTAGCACTGATTGAAAATCCAGGGGTGGACGTCATCAGCTTTACCGGTTCCACGGCCGTGGGCCGCCAGATCGCAGCCGTTGCCGGCAAGCGGTTGCTGAAGGTCTCCCTGGAACTGGGAGGCAAGAATCCCCTGGTGGTCTGTAATGACGCGGACCTGGATAACGCCGTCAAATGGACGCTGCTCTCGGCCTTCAGCAATGCCGGCCAGCGCTGTGCCGCCGCGAGCCGCATTATCATCTTTGCTGCTGTTTACGACCAGTTCCTTGAGCAGCTGGTGGAATGCACCCGGAAGCTCAAGGTCGGACCGGACAACAGCGATGACTTCGGTCCGGTCATCAACAAACGGCAGCTCGACAACATACTCGGCATCATCAAACGGGCACAACGACATGGCGCAGTGATCCTGACCGGGGGCCAGCGCCTGACCAGCGGTTCCCGTGCAGACGGCTTCTACATGGCGCCAACACTCATCGAGAACGTCAGGCCCCATGACGAGATTTCGACAACTGAACTGTTTGGCCCCGTTGCCTGCCTGTATCGGGTCAAGGACTTCGCTGATGCGTTGCGCCTGGCCAATGATTCACCTTACGGCCTGACTGCCTGCATCCATACCCGCAGCATTCACCGCGCCACTGAATTTACCCGCAAGGTCCAGGCCGGGGTGGCGGTGGTCAATGGCGGGACCCACGGCAGTGAACCACATATGCCGTTCGGTGGCCTGAAGCAGTCCGGCAACGGCTGGCGTGAACCGGGCACGGAGGCGCTGGATGTCTATTCCGATGTAAAAGGCATCTACATGAATATCGATCCGGACGCGGCCTATGCCTGATGGGAAACACCGCATGGTTGCCCTGATCCCTGCACGGGCGGGTTCAAAACGGGTGCCGGACAAGAACATTCGCTTGCTGGCGGGCCATCCCTTGCTGGCCTACACGATTACCGCTGCCGTGCAGAGCGGAATTTTTTCCGATGTGATTGTGTCGACAGATTCGGCGCATTATGCGGAGATCGCGCACCACTACGGGGCGGAGGTTCCCTTTTTGCGTCCCAGCGTGTTTGCCGGTGATGTCTCTCCGGATATCGAATGGCTGATCCATGCCGTCAACACGCTCCGGGATGCCGGTCGTGACTATGACTGTTTCAGCATCCTGCGACCTACCAGCCCGTTTCGCTTGCCGGAGACCATCCAGCGGGCATGGCAGGCCTTTCTTGCAGAGGAGGAGATCGACTCGCTGCGGGCCGTCGAGAAATGCCGGCAACACCCCGGCAAGATGTGGGTGGTCCGGGGCAAGCGCATGTCGCCACTGATGCCGTTAACCCCTCCCGGGCAGCCATGGCACAGCCGCCAGCATCAATCACTGCCAGCCGTCTACGTCCAGAATGCCAGCCTGGAAATTGCCTGGACAAGGGTGTTGTTTGAGAACAATACCATTGCCGGTGATGTGCTGCTGCCCTTCCTGACAAAGGAACACGAGGGCTTCGATATCAACAGCGAGTATGACTGGGACCATGCCAGGAATCTGGTAGCAAGCCGGCCGTCCCGGCTGCCAACAATCACGCAATTTCCCTACCTGTTAAAAGAGGTCAGCAACAATGCTGGAAATCAAGCTTATACCTGAAAGCGAGTTTCGGCGCGTACGGGAAACCGTCCCCGATAACCACGCCAGACTTTCACTGCTGGCCGACATGTGCCGCGCCAATACCCTGGCCAGTGTAAAACGGGCAGGCTCGGGGCATCTGGGATCCAGTTTCAGTTCCATCGATATCGTCACCTACCTCTATTATTGTGAAATGAACACCACCGGTCTGGGTATCAGTCATCCCGACCGCGATATCTATTTTTCATCCAAGGGGCATGATGCGCCCGCCTACTATGCAGTGCTGTATTCACTGGGGATTATTTCCAGGGAGCAGTTTATCAACCTGCGGCGGCTTGGCGGGACCGACGGCCATCCGGATGTTGATATCGATGGTGTCGAAACCAACTCGGGTTCACTGGGAATGGGTATCTCCAAGGCCAAGGGCATGGCGCTGGCAAGAAGGCTGCAGGGCTCGGCAGGGCAGGTCTTCGTGATGACCGGCGATGGTGAACTGCAGGAGGGACAGATCTGGGAATCGTTGCAGACCACGGCCCACCAGTCGGTCAGCAACATCACCGCGATTGTCGATTGCAACAAGATCCAGTCCGACAAGCCGGTGGAGGAAATTATCGATCTGGGTGATCTGGAGAAAAAATTCGAAGTCTTCGGCTGGCACGTGGCGCGATGCGACGGGCACAATTTTGCACAGCTGGAAAGGGCATTCAACGAACTCCGGCAGATACAGGACCGGCCAAAGATACTGATTGCCGACACCATCAAGGGTAAGGGAGTTTCCTTTATGGAAGGCCCGGCCGCCCTGCAAGCAGGTGAGGGTCTGTATGCGTGGCATTCCGGCGCGCCCGTTGATGACGCCTTTGAAGCCGGTTATGCGGAAATCACCGGGCGATTGTCCAAGCGGTTCGGGGAGCTCGGGCTCGACCCGCTGTACACGGAAGTCATCGAGACACGCGCGCAGCACCGCGCCCGGCTCAAGGACACAGCCGAAAAGGTGGTGGATGCCT
>JAUVNM010000296.1 GCA_030599705.1 Gammaproteobacteria bacterium | reverse complement strand
ATGCCATGGTGCGCGATGCCCCGGCCTGTGAGGAGGTAATGACTGATTTCAGGGAGTTTATCGAGGATTTCGACCTGGTTGCTCATAACGCCTCGTTTGACCGGCGTTTCCTCGAGGCCGAACTGCAGCGATTACGGCTGCGCCATACCAGTGAATTCGCCTGCTCGATGCTGGTGTCCCGGCGGGTCTATCCCGATGCCCCGAGCCACAAGCTGGGTACCCTGGTGGAGTACAAATGCATTCCAACCAGCGGCACCTTTCACCGCGCACTTGCCGATGCGGAGATGACGACGCACCTCTGGCTGCGGATGCTGGATGACATCACCGACAGACATGGCATCGAAGACATCCCGTTTTCACTGATGCAGGAGCTTTCAAGGATACCAAAGACATCCGCTACGGGTTACCTGAGACGCTGGCGTACGGGAAGGTACCTGTAGCGAGAATCACTGCGCGGCGACAAGGCGGTCCAGCTCGTCGAGGGCATTGATGGACTTGTTCAGGCTGAAGGTTGCTATTGTCTTTCCCCACGGCCAGCGATGAAAGGTCACATCCAGTTCATGCCCTGCGCGCAACTGTTTCATCAGGGTAGTGTCAGCAACCACGCAGCCCGCGGCATTTAGTGCGCCGACCTGGAGGGGCACGTTGTCATCGATCTGCAGGCTGACGCCCGTCACGGGGTAGTCATGCCCGAATACGCACACGGAGCGGATGTGTTTGGGTTCGCCCTTCAACCAGGAGATCCACAGTATCGGTGACGGGTGGTAGGAATCATCTCCACGGTACTCGGTGATCTTGCTGTAGGTCTCTGCCTTGCATTGCGTTAACAAGGTGACCTCTTCGTAGACGCAGTCCACGCGCCAGTTGCCAAACTGCACCTGGCGCTCGCGCACATCATCCCGTTCTTGCTGCGCCGTGCTTGCCGTGCGGTCATCGGTGGTGGTACCGCCGGGGAAGTTGGCGCAGCCGGTGGCCAGCAGGGTCATCATTAACAGGGTTACAGGTAATTTCATGCTTCACTCCAGGGTGTCGAAATCGGGTTTCTTCGGGACAGGCTGCGATTATATAAGGAAATCATGATAAATGCTTTCCCGTCATCCTGGCGGGGCCTGTGCCGGACTTGACCCGCTAGCCGGAATCAAGTAATACATTGAATTATAAAGAAAATATAACTTGCCGAGCAGGTTCAACCCACTCGATCAGGGGAAGTGCCTAACAGAGTACGGGATCTATAAAGAGGACGTGGGCATTTTCCCCACTTTATTTCGAGGTCATATGACCTGAATCAAGATTCCTGAAGATGGTAGATAAATGAGCAGTACCCTCGAAGCACCGGGTCAGCCCGGATTGAGTTCGTCGTAACGTGCGGTGTTGAACTTGCTGCCTAACCACCGGTACACCTCGGCCACGGTGCGTGGCTGGTTCTCCTGATTCTGAAATACAACCCGGTTGCTTGCCGCCGCTTTCGGAAAGATCTCGCCGGCAATGGCAGCGGGCTGCTCATCGAGGGTGTTGAGAAACGTCACCGCGCCGCTCGGTCCGAAGAAGTGGGACAGGTAGAGGTCGGTCCGGCCAGGCTCGCGGCTGGTCCTGTAGGACAGGTCCCGCAAGCTGCGCTTGGTGTTCTCCGCGGCCAGCAGGGTGGACAAGCGCGGATTGAGGCGCAGCGCCAGCACCTCCAGTCGCTGTTTATGTTCCCCTTTGCCGTTCAGTTTTACCCGTGTGGCATAGTCCTGCAGGCCGTAGTCGGCACCAAAAGCCCGCATCGCCTGCAGCCACGTTTTGTTCGTGAATTGAAACAATCCGGTTGCCGAGGATAGCTGTGCACGCGCTGTCGAATTGAAGTTACTCTCGACCCTGGCCAGCTCCATCAGGAAGGTGAAGTCCACGCCGGTCCGTATACTGCCCAGCCGAATCGCGGCAAGGACATCACTGTCTATCCTGAAACGCGCCGCATCGGCCCTGGCAAGGTCGGCCGACTTCAGGATCAGGCCTGCCAGCGGTTCACTGATCACGTCATCCGGTGCATCGCTGTGCGGCAGGTAAAACTGCCTGAATTCCTGCAACGCCTGCCGGGTCATGATACCCAGTTCACCGTCCGGGCCTGATATCCCCAGGTCAAAACCCAGCGCGATCAGGTTGACCTGCAACTTCCGGATATCCGGTATAAAGGTCACGGGCTCCTGTTGCAGTTTGCCTGCCCCTTGCGTCTGTGCCGCATGCTCCAGCGGTTGTTCCCCGACCTGTGCCTGCTCACCACAGGTCTGCCTGTTCATTGCCAGGGTGAGCTCCTTTAACAACGCATCCTGGTTGTCGATATGCTGTTTCATAAACACGCGCATATCGCGGATATCCTGTTCCACTACGGCAAACTCCTGACTGCTGTCCTGCAGGCTCTGCGTGGTGAACACACCCGCCACGGTACCGGTTGCAAGCAACACGCCGGCGATGATCATGAGCTGCAGTAGTGAGTGCTGTGGCTTTTCGTTCTCTACCTGCATGGACTCCAGCAGGCGCGTGGCAACACGGTGAAAGGTATTGGACAGATCGGATTGCAGCGACAGCAGGGACTGTTGTTCTTCCTGCATGCGCGCAAGGCTGGATTCCGTGGCATGCCTGCTCGCTTCATGCCGGTTGCGTTCTTCCTCGAGCTTCGTCTCCAGTGAACCCACGTGCGCTTCCGTGGACTTCTGGCGTTGCCCGGCATCGGTCAGTGAACGTTCCAGCAACTCAACCTGGTAACGCGCGTTGCTGCGTTCCGATTCGCCATGGCTTACCTGCTGTCGCAGGTCGGCAAGCAACTGTGCGTCATCTTCACGGGTACGCTGCAGGTCTTCTCGCACTGTTGCCAGTTCTGCGCTGACGGCAGTATGCGCCGCGCGGACTGCGTCCAGCTCCTGCCCCAGGGCGCGTGTTCCCGGGAGCGAGTATTGCCGAATGGATTCCAGATACTTCTTTATATAGTTCATATTATTCTTGGCTTATTACTTGTTTTTTTGCTTATTACTGTAAAGACTACACCCGGAGGGCCTTTAACACAAAAATCTGATTTAAGGGGATAGCGGCCGGATGGGTGCAATGTATTGAAAAACAGGAAGAGAATTCGAGGATAGAGCGGTTTCTGTTGCAATTCTCCGCCGTTTACGGCGATAGTGTAGGAGCCAGCTTGCTGGCGAACTGGT
>JAUVNM010000081.1 GCA_030599705.1 Gammaproteobacteria bacterium | reverse complement strand
GTGCACGCCCGACCTCCAGCGCTGCAAACAGCAGCACCTGGATCTCCAGCGGGTGCCCGTGCACACCCAGGCGACGGTCAATCATGAACGAGCCATCCGGCACCAGCAGTGTCGGAAAGTCTTCGAAGGATTCGCGCAACAGTAACTGAAGTATCTCGCGAATGGTCTGCTGGAATTCAGGCCGCTCGATCAGCGCATGGTCATCCGCGACACGCACGTAGACACCCAGCAGCAATATCCACCACATCATGGAATCCACGGGTGTGACGCGACCGATTGCCTTGTCACCAAAATCGGCATGCAGTGTTTCCTGGCCGTTGTCATCCCTGATTACCCGGAAACTGGCTGGCATGACCCCGCTGACCAGTTCATGGCCGGCATCGGCCTTGCGCCGGCTGTGCAGCTCGAGGACAGTGACCAGGAAATTTCTGATGATGTCGTAGTCGCCATCCGCGAGGAAAACCATGGCCGAGGATGCAAAGTCGCGGACAAAACAATCCTGATAGTTCTCCGCAACGAGGCCTTCCGGATCGCAGGCAGCCATGGTGCCTACCGGTTCGCCACGGTAGTGGATAATCGAGTCGCGCAATACCTGGTATGCAGACTGCAGGGCAGATTCAATCATTGACGGTCAGTGCCCCGTACATAGCCGGTCCAATAGAGTGCTGTTTTGTCATTCAGGATCACCTGCGAGAACGCGTACTTTCTGATCGCCTGCTACCGGCTCACTGTAGTGTGCGCTAATGTCCATCGTATCCCCCCTCTGGCGAGTCACTATAATAGACTAAAAGCAGCGGCACCGGAAAAACACGGAAGGATAAATACCTTACCGGAAATTATTCCGTGTGCTTCCGTGGCTGTTAAAGTTATTCTTTGGGCCGGGGCATAGCTGTTACCCTGGATTTCTGCCTGTCACCCGTCACCACGTAGTACCAGAGGGATCGATGAGATCAACACAACCTGAGCATAATTCAGCGCACTCCATCCGTTCCCATCTGGTTCGGACGGGTCTCGCCGTCGTGTTGCTGATGATTGCGTTTTACGTCTTTGCCGCGGGACCGGGCGTCGCGGCAGAATCCCCGGACTGGCTTCAGTTGTGCCTTGGCCTGTTCGGCGGACTGGCACTGTTTCTCGGCGGACTGCAAATGTTGTCCGAGGGGATGAAAAAAGCCGCTGGCCAGACATTGACAACGGTGCTGGCAAGGCTCACGACCAATCGCTTTATGGGCGCAGCGACCGGCGCTTTCGTTACGGGCATCCTCAACTCCTCGACGGTAACCACCTTACTGGTCGTGGGTTTCATCAGCGGCGGCATGATGACCCTTACCCAGTCGGTCGGGGTGATCATGGGCGCCAACATCGGTAGCACGGTGACGGCCCAGTTGCTGGCTTTCAACCTGTCGGCCTATTCTCTCGGTCCGGTCGCCATCGGTTTTTTCATGCTGTTTACCGCCAAGCAAGAGAAGGTGAAATACTACGGCATGATGATCATGGGCATCGGCCTGGTATTCTACGGCATGGGGCTGATGAGTGATGCGATGGTCCCCCTGCGCAGCTACCCGCCCTTCCTGGAAATACTGGAAGGTTTGGAGCGGCCGCTGGCGGGTATTCTCGCCGGGGCGCTATTCACTGCCATCGTGCAGTCCTCCGCTGCCACGGTTGGCATCGCCATCGCGATGGCGAGTGAAGGCTTACTGGCGCTGCCGGCAGGTATTGCGCTGGCGCTCGGCGCCAACATCGGCACGGCCGTCACAACCGCGCTCATGGGTATCCTCAGCGCCAAGTCCACGGAGGCCGTGCGCGCCTCTGTCGTGCATGTCGCCTTCAATATAATAGGTACCCTGATATGGCTGCCTCTGATATGGCTGCTGATCGACATGGCGGTCTGGATATCCCCCTCCAGCCCGGAGTTGGACGGAGTGGCCCGGGCGGCAGCGGATGTCCCGCGTCAGATCGCCAATGCCAATACGCTGTTCAACGTCATCAACACCCTGTTGTTTATCGGATTCACCGGCTGGTTCGCAAAACTGGCGGAGCGGCTGGTAGCGGAGCGGGCTCCTGCAGCGGGCGTTATTGTGGAACCCGAGTTTCTGGAGGAAGCAGCACTGGCCGCACCCTCCGTAGCGCTGCAGCAGGTACGCATGGAACTGGGACGGGTCGGGGCGATTACTCTCGGCATGCTGGAAGATGTCGTGCCAGCCCTGAGAGATCAGGACATGGGGCGCCTCGAGGATATTGCCCGCCGCGACGATGAGGTCGATATCCTGGAGGCGGAGATACTCAATTACCTGGGGAAGCTGCGCAGGGGGTCACTGACAGAACAGGAAGGTTTTGAATTCCAGGGGCTGATGACGGCAACGGACAATCTGGAGAGTCTGGCAGACGTTATCGAGACCGATATCGTTGCTTTGGCCCGCAAGGCGGCCGGGGTGCAATCCGCACCGGGAGAAGAAACTCGAAGAATGTTGCGGGAACTTCACATTACCGTGACCAAATCCGTGGAACTCGCCGTACAGGCAGTCCGTGACAACGACCAGCGGGCAGCTGAGTCCGTGATGATGATGAAAGATACCCTCCGGGAACAGTCCGAGCAGTTGTTACAGCGGAAGGCGACGCGACTCACGGCGGACGATCCGGATTACCTCAATCTGATACGGCTGGAGATGTCATTCGTTGATCAAATGCGGCGCATCTATACACTGGCAAAACGCATCGCCAGGGTCGTTCTGCCGCCGCTGCTCGCGCAACGCGATTGATGAGAATAGGGAAACTCTGATTAATTCAAACGTTTCTGTCATTACACAGATGGGTCGGGAGGATTCACATGCAGTCATTCAGTTATATCCGTCGTTTCTCCGAGCTTGGTATTGACGATGTACCACTGGTCGGCGGCAAGAATGCATCACTCGGAGAGATGTACCAGGCACTCACCGACAAGGACGTCAGGGTGCCGAACGGCTTTGCCACGACGGCACAGGCGTTTCGTGATTACCTCGAACACAATAACCTGAAAGACCGCATCGCCGCCGTACTTGACGCGCTCGATGTCGATGACGTCACTGCCCTGGCCGCGGCCGGCGCCCGGATTCGAGGCTGGCTGGTAGACGGCGAACTGCCGCCGCAGATGGCCGATGAAATCGTTGCCGCCTACCGTGAAATGGAGGACGAGTACGGACCGGAACCCGACGTCGCGGTGCGCAGTTCGGCCACCGCGGAAGACCTGCCGGACGCCTCGTTTGCCGGGCAGCAGGAAACCTATCTGAATATCCGCGGTACCGAACACCTGCTGCGCACCTGCAAGCGGGTGCTGGCCTCCCTGTTTACCGACCGCGCCATCCACTACCGGGTCGACAAGGGCTTCGACCACATGAGTATCGCCCTGTCCATCGGCGTACAAAAGATGGTGCGTTCCGACATCGGCGCCTCCGGCGTGATATTCACGCTCGACACCGAGAGCGGCTTTCGCGATGTGGTGATGATCACGGCAGCCTGGGGCCTCGGCGAGAATGTGGTGCAGGGCGCGGTGAACCCGGACGAGTTCCTGGTCTTCAAGCCCACCCTGGAACAGGGCAAGCGGCCAATCATCCGCCGCCAGCTCGGTGAAAAGGCCATCAAGATGATCTATACAAAGGATCCGGTCACGGCCGAGGCCACGCGCAACGTACAAGTGAAACTGGAGGAGCGCCAGCGTTTTGCCATCAGTGACGACGAGGTACTGGAACTGGCACGTTATGCGGTCACCATCGAGCGCCACTACTCGGCGCTGGCAGGCAAGCCACGGCCGATGGATATCGAGTGGGCCCGGGACGGTGAGAGCGGTGACCTGTTTATCGTCCAGGCACGCCCCGAGACCGTGCATTCCATCCGCACCGATGCCTTCCATGAAATCTTCACCCTGCAGCAACGCGGCAAGGTGCTGTCACAGGGCAAGGCCGTCGGCGCAAGGATTGGCGAGGGACGCGCCCGCATCATCCTGGAAGCCGCGCACATGCATGAACTGCAGCGCGGCGAGGTGCTGGTCACGGACATCACTGACCCCGACTGGGAACCGGTGATGAAAATTGCCAGCGCCATTGTCACCAACCGCGGCGGCCGTGTCTGTCATGCCGCCATCATCGCACGCGAACTCGGCATCCCCGCCGTGGTCGGCGCCGGCGATGCCACTCACACCATCAGGGACGGCCAGGAAGTGACTGTGTCCTGCGTCGAGGGCGACACCGGCTATGTCTACGAAGGCAAGCTGCCTTTTACCAGTGAGCAGGTCGATTTCGGCAACCTGCAACGGCCGGAGACAGACCTCATGCTTATCGTCGGCAACCCGGTGCAGGCGCTGGAGCACGCGGCCTTCCCGAATGACGGCGTCGGACTCGCACGGCTCGAGTTCATCATCAGTACCAGCATCGGCATCCACCCGCGCGCCCTGCTGGAGCCCGACAAGCTGCCCGCAGACGTGCGCCGGCAGATCGATGACCGCATTGCGGGATACGCGAGCCCGCGCGAGTACTACATCGACCGGCTGGCCGAGGGTGTCGGCACCATTGCGGCCGCGTTTTACCCGAAGCCGGTGATTGTCCGCATGAGTGATTTCAAATCGAACGAGTATGCCGCCCTGCTTGGCGGGGAGGGTTTCGAACCAAAAGAGGAGAACCCGATGATCGGCTTGCGCGGCGCCTCCCGGTATCACTCGGAGGGCTTCGCGGAATGCTTCGCACTCGAATGCGCCGCCATGAAGCAGGTGCGCGAGGACATGGGGCTGGACAACCTCGAGCTGATGATTCCGTTTGCGCGTACCATCGACGAGGTACAGCAGGTCATGGACCTGATGGCCCGGCATGGCCTGAAGCGTGGCGACGACGGGCTGAAGATCAAGCTGATGTGCGAACTACCCGCCAATGCCGTACTGGCCGAACAGTTCCTCGAACACTGCGACGGCTTTTCCATCGGTTCCAACGACCTGACCCAACTGACCCTCGGCGTCGACCGCGACTCCGGCCTGCTGACCGGGTTTGACGAGCGCAATGAGGCCGTCATTGCCTTGATGGGGATGGCCATCAAGGCCTGCCATGCCGCCGGCAAGTACGTCGGCATTTGCGGCCAGGCACCGTCGGATTTTCCGGAGATCACCCGCTGGCTGGTGGAACAGGGCATCGATTCCATCTCGCTCAATCCGGACAGTGTACTGAAAATGACCCGGGTGGTACTGGAAATGGAAGAGGAAAAAAACCGGCACCAGGTGGCCGGTAACTGAATCCAGCTGGCGTAAACTGAAGCGCCGGGATTGGAACGCGCTATAATCCGCGTCCCGTTCATGACCACCGGAATTCATTATGCGTCCCAGCAACCGCAAGCCCGACGAGATGCGCCACGTGCGCATCACCCGCAACTACACCAAGCATGCCGAAGGCTCCGTGCTCGTCGAGTTCGGTGATACCCGGGTGCTCTGCAACGCCACCGTCGAGGACCGGGTGCCGGGCTTCCTGCGCGGCAAGGGCGCGGGCTGGGTCACGGCCGAGTACGGTATGTTGCCGCGCTCGACCACCAGCCGCATGGGACGCGAGGCCGCACGCGGCAAGCAGGGCGGGCGCACCATGGAGATCCAGCGCCTGATCGGACGCTCGCTGCGCGCGGTCATGGACATGAAGGCGCTGGGTGAACGCTCCATCACCATCGACTGCGATGTTATCCAGGCCGATGGCGGCACGCGCACGGCGAGCATCACCGGCGGGTTCGTCGCACTCGCCGATGCCTTGCAGACCCTGGTGGATAACAAGACACTGGATAAGAATCCACTGACCGGCCGGGTCGCCTCGGTGTCCGTCGGCATCTACCAGGGCACCCCGGTACTCGACCTGGATTACCCGGAAGACTGCAATGCCGAGACCGATATGAATGTGGTCATGAACGCGGACGGCAACTTCATCGAGGTGCAGGGTACGGCCGAGGGACACCCCTTCAACCCGGACGAACTGAATGCCATGCTGGACCTGGCGAAACAGGGCATCAGTGAACTGCTCGCCGGCCAGCAGGCGGCACTAACAGATACATAATCCATACAGATACGCATCTGTTCGCGGGCATGCCCGCTCCTGCAAGGGTACGTGTACTTGTAGGAGCCGCCTTGGCGGCGAACTGTTCGCGGGCATGCCCCAGGGCAGCCTCTCGGCGCAAGCGCCTCACCTTCAGCCCGCTCCTACGGTAAACATCATCCAGGCAGCATCAGGAATCGGCATGAAAGATATCATTCTCGCCAGCAGCAACCCCGGCAAGGTACGCGAGATCAACCAGCTGCTGGCGGATCTCGACTTGCAGGTAACACCACAAAGTGAATCCGGTGTACCCGATGCCGAGGAGACCGGTCTGACCTTTGTCGAAAACGCCATCCTCAAGGCGCGCAATGCGGCGCAACACTCCGGCCGGCCGGCGATTGCCGACGACTCCGGCATCGAGGTCGATGCACTGAACGGCGCACCCGGCATCTACTCGGCCCGCTACGCCGGCACCGGTGCCAGCGACCAGGCCAACCTCGAAAAACTTCTGGCCAACCTCGATGGCATCCCGGAAGCACAACGCAGCGCCCGTTTCCAGTGCCTGATGGTGTATATGCGACACGCCGGGGACCCCACCCCGCTGATCTGCCAGGGCACCTGGGAAGGTCGCATCCTGTTCAAGCCACGCGGCGACAACGGCTTCGGCTACGACCCGGTATTCTACGTGCCGACGCATGACTGCTCCTCCGCGGAGCTCGCGCCGGAGATCAAGAACTCACTGAGTCACCGCGGGCAGGCGCTTCAAAAACTGGTATCTGCACTGAATAGTTCAAAGTAGGTTGGGCTGAGCCTGCGAAGCCCAACGAATTTCAGCTACAGTTAGACCATGCCATTCAATTTCACGGCCACGCCGCCACTGTCGCTCTACATCCATATCCCGTGGTGTGCGCGCAAGTGCCCGTACTGTGATTTCAACTCGCACGCGGTGCGTGATGAAATTCCCGAAGCGGCATACATCGACGCACTCATTGTCGACCTGGAACAGGACCTGCCGCTGGTCTGGGGCCGAACGGTGGAGACCGTGTTCATTGGCGGCGGCACCCCGAGCCTGTTGTCGCCGGATGCGATCGAACGGCTGCTGGGCGCGGTCCGCGCCCGCCTGCCGCTGAAACCCGGCGCCGAGATCACCCTGGAAGCGAATCCCGGCACCGTCGACCGCGCGCGCTTTGCCGGTTTCCGGGATGCGGGCGTGAACCGCCTGTCACTCGGCATCCAGAGTTTCGACCCGGTCCTGCTGGAGCGGATCGGGCGTATCCATGATGGACACGCGGCGCATACAGCCATTGATGCAGCCCGGGCAGCGGATTTTGACAATCTCAATCTCGACCTGATGTTCGGGCTGCCCGGGCAAACCCGCGAACAGGCACTGATGGACCTGCAGATGGCTGCCGACCATCAACCGGCGCACCTATCCTGGTATGAGCTGACCATCGAGCCGAACACCTGGTTTTACCGGCACCCGCCGGAATGTGCAGACGATGCCGTGCTGTGGGAAATGCAGCAACAGG
>JAUVNM010000249.1 GCA_030599705.1 Gammaproteobacteria bacterium | reverse complement strand
CGGCGTGGTGCTGCACGACAAGGACATCTGTATCGGCTGTGGTTACTGCTTCTATGCCTGCCCGTTCGGCGCACCGCAGTTCCCGCAGGACGGTGTCTTCGGGCAGCGTGGCAAGATGGACAAGTGCACCTTCTGTGCCGGTGGTCCCGAGGCGGACAATTCCCCCGAGGAGCGCTTGAAATATGGCAGCAACCGTCTGGCCGAGGGCAAGTTGCCCCTGTGTGCCGAGATGTGCGCCACCAGGGCGCTGCTGGCCGGTGATGGCAACACGGTTTCCGATATCTACCGCGAACGCGTGACCTGGCGCGGCTCGGCCGGCATGGCCTGGGGCTGGGGGGTCGCCTACGGCAAGTCCGGCCTGCGCAAGGGCAAGGCGATCGAGGGCAAGGCCACGGGTGGTGATTGAATTGTGGTCGAGTGCCAAGACCAGCTACAGGTTGTGTAAGGACTGGTAGGACCCGCGCCCCGCGGGGAAGTCGTTTGTCTGGAAACCCTGTTGTTTCCCGGCGAGGCGCCGGTCCTACATAAGCAGAACGCACTCAAAAGAATGAATTTTGAGACTGTTCTGGTTATAGATCACAGAGAAGGATAAATCGTCATGGGGACTCACTCGCAGTCACGCATCCGCCACCATCGCATGGTTGTTTTCTCATTGCTGTCCCTGCTGGTGCTGACGCTGATCCTGCCGCTGATTCCCTATGCCGTTGCTGAACGTGGCGATCTTGCCGGCAAGGTCGTTAACCCGGGGGCGGAACTCTGGCGCGAGGTACGCCAACGCGATCGCAGCGTGGCCGGTACGACCCAGGTGCAGGGCGTCGATACCGGCATCCTGATCAATATCTACGGAGAGGACTGGCGCCGGTTCCGCATGCAGCAGTTGATTCCCTGGGGTGCGGCACTGATGGGGACCGTGTTGTCGATTATTTTGCTGTTCTACCTGGTACGCGGCCCGTTGCGGATGCAGGGCGGGCCGACCGGCAAGAAGATCCGGCGCTTTACGGTGTTCGAGCGCACTGCCCACTGGTTTACCGTCAGCCTGTTCTGGCTGTTGGCGCTGACCGGACTGATAATGCTGTATGGCCGCCTGGTACTGATTCCCCTGCTCGGTCCCGACGGGTTCGGGTTGACCGCCTCGGCCTGCAAGGAGGCGCATAACCTGTTCGGACCGATGTTCCTGGTGGCGATCCTGATGCTGTTTTTCACCTTCGTGAAAGACAACATCTATGCGCGTGGCGATATGACCTGGCTGCTCAAGGGTGGCGGCATGCTTGGTGGCGGACACGTCAGTGCCGGCCGCTTCAATGCCGGCGAGAAAATCTGGTTCTGGATTGCCACGCTGGGTGGCATGGTGCTGTGTGTGACCGGGCTGATTCTCGACTTTGCCGTGTTCGGCCAGGGCCGCGAGATCATGGCGCTGTCACACGTGCTGCACGGCATCGTCGCGCTGCTTGTGATCACCGTGTCATTCGGGCACATCTATCTTGGTACCGCCGGTGTCGAGGGCACGCTCGGCAGCATGACCACCGGGGATGTGGACGAGGCCTGGGCCAAATCACATCACGACCGCTGGTATGCCGAAGTCAAGGCGGCTGAAGAGAGTGGCGATGACACAGAGCCGGCTGCTGGCGCTACCGTACAGCGGGTCCGTTAGTAGGACCGGCCCCCGGCCGGGAATAGCTTTTCCCCGCGGGGCGCGGGTTCTACCTGAGGTGTAAGGAATGGTTTGTTGATAGTGTCGGGTATTGGAAAATAAAAGGATAATTAATGTTCGAACAACTCGTCGATGGCGTCTTCTGGGACATCGCGGTGTGGGTATTCGCCATCGGTGTGCTGTGGCGCATCCTGTCGATCTTCCGGGTGCGCAACAAGCCCGATTATTCAGAACCGCGCGGTTCCGGTATGGCCGGCGCCATCGGCGCGAATCTCCGGCGCTTCATGCCGCGCGCCGAAATGCGTTCCCGCACCCGCCTGCACGTGGTTTCCGGCTACCTGTTTCACCTCGGTCTGTTTGCCCTGTTGCTGTTTGCCGCGCCGCATGTCCTGTTTATAGAGGATAAAACCGGTCTTGGCTGGACACCGATGCCCTACTGGGCCTTTATCGTCACGGCGCAGGCTGCGTTTATCGGGCTGATGCTGTTGTGGATACACCGGGTCATGCACCCGGTGACGCGGCTGATCTCGGATCTCGATGACCACGTCGCCGCGATCCTCACCTTTATTGTGATGCTGACCGGCTGCATGGCATTGATCGAGGAGTTCGATGGTCTGCGCGTGTTGCACCGCTTTACGGTGGAACTGCTGATGGTGTACTTCCCGTTCAGCCGGCTGATGCATGCGTTCATGTTTATCCCCAGTCGCGCCTTTACCGGTGCCTGGTTCGGACGGCGCGGGGTGAAGGCATGAGGACAAGCCGATGAGTGAAGCACTGGAACGCGGACTTGCGGCCATGCGCGGCCAGATGGATACCCGTGTCATGTCCTATTTTTCCAGTTGCGTGCATTGTGGCATCTGCGCCGAAGCCTGCCTGTTCTATACCGAGACCGAGGATCCGCGTTATACGCCGATCTACAAGGCCGAACCGCTGCGCAAGCTGTGGAAGCGTGAATACACTTTCTGGGGCAAACTCACCAGCAAGCTGGGCCTGCTCAAGCCGATGACCGAATCGGACCTGGCCGACTGGGAGGAGCTGGTCTACGACGGCTGTACCATGTGCAGTCGCTGCAGCCTGGTGTGCCCGGTCGGCGTGGACATGGCCTACATGATTCGCAAGGTAAAGGAAGGTCTGGCCGCGGCCGGCTTTTCTCCCAATGACCTGGTTGAGGCCGGCAAGCGCGCCGTGGAAATCGGCAGTCCCATGGGCGTCACGCTAAAGACCCTGGAAGCAACCATACGAGCCCAGGAGAAGGAAACCGGGCTGCCGGTACCGCTGGATGTCGAGGGCGCAGACTACCTGTTGTTGTTGTCATCCGGTGAAATTGCCGGTTTTCCCGAGTTCATCGGTTCACTGGCAAAGATCTTCAAGGCCACCGGTGTGTCCTGGACCATCAGTAGTGACTATTTCGAGGCCACCAATACCGGTGTGCAACTCGGCAATTCAAAGATGGCCGCCACGCTGGTGGAGCGCGTCGTGGCCGCTGCCGGGAAACTGAAGGTGAAGAATGTTATCAGTCCCGAATGCGGACATGCCTACACTACGCTCCGCTGGGATGCACCGAATTTCATTGGTCGGCCGCTGCCGTTCAAGGTCGTGCATATCATAGAGCTGCTGGACGAGTTGCGCCGTGATGGCCGACTGAAGATGGATGGTGTTACCGACGAAAGAATCAGTTATCACGATCCCTGCAACGCCGGGCGTCGCGGCGGTGTCCTGGACCAGCCACGCAACCTGCTGAACATGGTGGCGCCAAACTTTGTCGAACTGCCGGAGACCGGTGCCATGAACTGGTGCTGCGGTGGCGGCGGGGGCGTCAGTTCCAACGAACGCGCCGATGAACTGCGTCTCAAGGTATTCAGCGCCAAAAAACGGCAACTGGATGCAGTCAAGCCCGATGGGCTGGTGACCGCCTGTTCAAACTGCCGGCATATGCTGGAAGACGGTCTCGAAGAGAACGAGATGGAAGATATGGAACTGCTCGGTATCACCGAGTTGATTGCCGATCACCTGGTCGAGGAGAGTGGCTGACGGCTTTCCCCGGTCAGGGCTGCGTATCAGCGGCATGCCATTCGCCACT
>JAUVNM010000124.1 GCA_030599705.1 Gammaproteobacteria bacterium | reverse complement strand
CCGGGGCGGTTAGGGCAGGGCCTTACACCAAGAGCGACAAACCATCACCCCTGAGTTATGTCATCAGCCACCCGGGGCGATTCCTGCTCGATGTATTAAGAGGTTTCCGCGATAACCAGGGGTTGCTGCTCGCCGGCGCGGTGGCCTATTACACCTTGCTGTCGATTATCCCGGTGTTTGCACTGGTGCTGATCGTGTTGTCCCAGTTCATCGAACAGGAGTTCCTGCTGGATACGGTATCGACCATCCTGACGATGATTGCTCCGATCAGTGCGGATGTCCTTGCGCAGCACCTGGGGGACTTCCTGTCACACTGGAAGGTCATCGGCACGCTGGGAATCGTGTTCCTGCTGTTCTTCAGCTCACTGGCATTCTCGGTGCTGGAGAATGCCATGTCGATGATCTTCTTCCATCGCCGCCTGGAGCAGCAGCGTCACTACCTGGTCTCGGCCGTGCTGCCGTATCTCTACATCCTGCTGCTGATTGCGGGGTTTCTGGTCGTCAGTCTGATGGCCGGCTGGCTCCATCAGCACAGCGCTGACACACCGACGCTGATTGGCATTGATATCAACATGACCAGCGCCACGGCGAGCACGCTGTACCTGCTCGGTGTGCTCGGCGAGGTGTTGTTGCTGACATCTTTCTACCTGGTCATGCCGGTCGGGCGGCTGGCCTGGACACACGCCCTGGTCGGCGGTGTCGCGGCGACCCTGTTATGGGAGGCCACGCGCCATGTGCTGGTCTGGTATTTCACCACGCTTTCCTTCGTGAGTATCATTTACGGTTCGCTCGCCACCGCCGTGATCATCCTGCTGAGCTTTGAATTTGCGGCCATCATCCTGCTGCTCGGCGCCCAGGTGATCGCCGAGTATGAACGCATCGATCACGGCGGCGTAACACCGCGGGAATAGATCATACCGGGGACAGGCAGTGACTCTGCCCGCTCGCGTAAGGGGACGCACATGACAACAGACCAGGCCATTATATTCACAATACTGTTTTTCTTTTTTGCCCTGCTGCTCTGGGGGCGCCTGCGGTATGACCTGGTTGCCTTCATGGCACTGCTTGCGGCACTGGTCCTGGGTGTCGTCCCGACTGAGCAGGCGTTTACGGGTTTCGGTCATCCGGCGACGATTATCATTGCGCTGGTACTGATTATCAGCAAGGGTTTATCCAGCTCCGGGGCCATTGAGCTGATTGCAAAGCAGGTCAGCCGGTTCTCGAATTCACTGCAAACGCACATTGCTGCCATGGCTGGAATTTCTGCCGGCCTGTCTGCCGTGATGAATAATGTGGCGGCACTGGCCCTGTTGATACCGGTGGACCTGCAGGCCGCAAAGAAGGCGCAGCGGAACCCGGCGCTGACCCTGATGCCGCTGTCTTTTGCCACCATCCTGGGTGGAATGATTACCCTCATCGGTACGCCGCCCAACATCATTATCGCCAAGTTCCGTCAGCAGGCGACGGGTGAGAGCTTTGCCATGTTCGACTTTGCCCCGGTCGGGCTTGCCTGTGCCTTTGTGGGAGTGCTGTTCGTTGCGACCATCGGGTGGCGCCTGCTGCCGGCCGGGCGCAGGCAGCAGGATGCGGCACCGGGGCTGCTGGACGTCAGCGAGTTCATTGCGGAGTTGCATGTGCCGGAGGATTCTCCGGTGATTGGCAAGCGGGTGCGTGAACTCGATGCGGATGCCGAGGAAAATGACGTGGCGATCGTGGGCCTGATTCGCAACGGCAAGCGGTTGCCGGGACAGGCGCGACTGGTGGAGATCAACGCGGGTGACATCCTGGTGGTCGAAGCGGTACCCGAGGCCATGGACAGGGTTGTCGGCGCACTCAAGCTGGACTACCAGGACAAGGAGCACGATACCGGCCTGCTCAGCAGTGAAGATATGTCGCTCATGGAGGTGGTGGTGCCAAACGGGGCACGCATCGAGGGTCGTACGGCCGTTGCCCTGCGCTTGCAGTATCGGCATGGTGTGACCCTGCTTGGCGTTTCCCGCGAGGGCCGGCAATTTCGTGAGCGGGTGCGCAACCTCGAAGTCAGGGCAGGGGACGTGTTGCTGCTCTTCGGTCCAAACGAAATACTGCAGGAGATCAATGCCTGGCTGGGCACCTTGCCGCTGGGTGGCCAGGGTCATGAACTGGTCCAGCGCCACAAGGCCTGGTTGGCCGCGGGTCTGTTTGCAACCGCCATCCTGCTGGCAAGTTCCGGTGTGCTATATCTCCCGGTGGCACTTGCCCTGGTCGTGGTGGCTTATGTCCTGTTCAACGTGCTGCCGGCACGGCATGTGTATGATTCCATTGAATGGCCGGTGATCGTGTTGCTGGGGTCCATGATCCCGCTGGGTGTTGCCCTGGAAACCAGTGGCGGGACGGCCCTGATTGCGGCCGGGATTACCGGCCTGTCCGCGGGCGGTTCACCGGTGTTTGTGCTGGTGTTGTTAATGGTCGTGACCATGACGCTATCGGATTTGATGAACAATACGGCGACCGCCGTGATGGCCGCGCCGATTGCCGTCGATATTGCCAACCGCCTGCAGGTCAGCCCGGACCCGTTCCTGATGGCCGTTGCGGTGGCGGCATCCTGTGCATTCCTGACGCCGATCGGCCACAAGAACAATACCCTGATACTGGGTCCGGGCGGTTACCGCTTTGGTGATTACTGGCGCATGGGCCTGCCGCTGGAGGTGTTGATTATTGCGGTGTCGATACCGATGATTCTGTGGGTGTGGCCGTTTTGATCCGCGCTCAGTGACCAATGAGAAAGATGGCTGTTGTCGCCGACCCCATTATGTTTATGGTTATCCATAGAAGCTGTGGATAAATCTGTGGATAGAATCCGGAATACCAGTGACTAGCGCTTGAATACTAAGCGCTTTTTTTTAAAATGAGCATTTTTCAGGAAAGCTAATAATACATAACAAAATCAGTAGGATAGTAGTAATGCCAACATCATCTCAAGGGTGGCGAGCTGGTTAGGCAAATAATTACTTATAGGCCAATTAGCTTGGTGTATAACTTTGTCTGGCGGTGGTTTTGGGGATACCCCTTTTTATTATTGATGTATAAATCAATTAATCAGAGCGAACTCCATATATTAATGTATAAATCAATACTAGATATTGAACTATAAGTTAAGAATAGCTAAAATTAGTCGTAGGTTAACCTAAAGGTTAAAACTATGACGGAAACCGTAGACCTCCTGCAGCAGATCCTGGCGCTTGGCAAAGAGCAGGGGCTAACCCAGATCACGCTGGCGCAGCGCGCCGGCATCACCCCCGAGGCCTTGTCGCGCGCCAAGCAGGGCGGGAATATGCGTGTCTCGACCCTGAAGGAACTGGCGCACGTGGTGGGCTTGAAACTCTCCCTGGTCACGGACGCACCATTGCGCGAGAAGATCGACAGCGGGACGTTGTTTGAATGAGTGTAGACCGGCAGGCGGTGGTGTGGACGCGGCTGGGGACGCAACCGCTGCGCATGGGGCAGCTGACCCTGACCGGGTCCGAGTGCCGCTTCACCTATGCCCCGGACTACCTTGCCACCGGCCTGCCTGGCATCGGTGCGATCTATACTCCCGCGGTGTATGCCAGTGACACCATCGTGCGCATGCGCACCGAGGCCTTTGATTTTCTGCCGCCCATCCAGTCGCTGATTCCGCCACACAGCGAGCACAATTTTCAACGCCGGCTGGTGCTCGAATACCTGGCCCGCAATGGCGTGTCGCCGGCCTCCGGCCTGGATGCGGACTGGGAAATCCTCAAGGTGTCCGGGCATGGCGGTATCGGTCACCTCGACGTGTTCGAATCGGATGAAAAGGCCGCGGACTGGTATGCCGCGCCGGCGCGTTCGGAGCTGCATGCCATCACGCAGGAGACGGACTTTTCATTGAAGGACTATCTCACCTGGTTTGACCAGGACGCGGAGGCCCTGATGCAGGTGATCGGGCCGACGCCGAGTGTCGGTGGCGCGATTCCGAAACTGCTGGTGTCGATCCCGGAGTCCGGCTGGGACGGGCGCATCGGCCTGCCGGCCCGTTTCGGTGCGCAGGGGCTGGTCGATGTGGTGTTGAAGTTCGAGCAGCCGGCCGTGTATCCCGGGCTGGTCGAGCTGGAGGCGCTGGCGCTGGATGTGCACCGCGAAGCAGGTTTCAGCGTGCCGCGGCACTGGGTGGTCGAGTTCAACGGGGTGCCGGCGCTGGCGGTAGAGCGCTTTGACCGCGATGCCAACAAGAACCCCTTGTTTACCGAATCGCTGTACTCGGTGCTGGCCTCGGGTGATGCCCGCATTACGCACAATTACAGTTACAGCTATGACGCGGTGGGTCGGGCCATCGACCGTTCACCGATTGATTTTGTCACCGACCGCGATGCGGCCAAGCGCCACTTGCTGGCGCGGTTGTTGATGGCGCTGTTGACCGGCAACGGCGACCTGCATCTGGAGAACCTGTCGATCGTGGGGACGGAGAACGCGCTGGCGTTCTCGCCGGTATATGACCCGACGCCGATGCGCGCCTACTCGATTCACAACCTGTTGTCGGTGATGCCGTTCGGGGGCTATGGCGAGACGGATGCAGCGACCGGGGAGACCACGGGCCTGGCGGCCGCGGTTCGAAGCCTTGCGAAAGGTCTCGGACTGGCGCCGGCCACACTGGATGAGATGACCGGCAAGGCTTTGCAGGTGACCGAACACTACAGCGAGCGGCTGCGCGCGCTCGGTTCCCTGCCGGAGGCCAACCGGGAAAACCTGGTGGCGATCGTGGAGCAGGTGCGGGGGCGGTTGGCGGAGTAGTAAGTCAACTGTTCGCGGGCATGCCCCAGGGCAGCCTCTCGGCGCAAGCGCCTCACCTTCAGCCCGCTCCTACAGGCGAGGTCGTGGACCTGGTGTTTTTGCAGGAGCCAGCTTGCTGGCGAACTGGTGGACAGGTCGCAGTGATTTGTGGGACTAGTCGGTCTGTATTTGGATGTTAACCCCGGCACCGTCGATAGTTGTGGATGCGCCATCGCTGCCGCCATCCGTCAGTATTTTCCCTTTCACGGACACGGCCTTCTTGTCTGCCTGCGTGTCGAACAGGTCCGGCAGCAGGTTATCTGTGACAGGGACTTCACCCATGTTGCCAGTGTCCTGGCCCTTGTTCAGCCAGCCAGGTTCAGGCACATTGCCGAAAGGGTCGGCAGGCTGCCCGGTGTGTGAATCGTTATCAATGGTCAGTTTGAGGGTTTTTGCGGTGCGCTGTTCGGCGGGCGGTTGTCCTTTATCCTGCTTTGGTTCCGGTTTCGGGGCAGGCGTTGCCACGGGGGGGATGGTTTCCCGGGCAGCCGGGGCCGGTTTGGCCTTGATCGGTGTCTCCGGCGCGTCACACCCGGGCAGCAGGAGGGCGGCAAGCAGGGTTGCAACAGGGACTGCTGTGTATAGCGGGAGATGGCGCATTGGGGCATAGTACCGTGGCTGGCGGGAAAAGGATTCCGGACACATGTAGCACCAACAGGATAAAGGATCAACCAATGACACATCTCACACTGACCGGGAACTGCCTGTGCGGTGCGGTGCAATACGAAATCAGCGGCGCAGCACAGCGTTTTTATCACTGCCATTGCCAACGCTGCCGCAGGACGACGGGGACGGGGCACGCCAGTAATTTACTGGTGACACCGGAGAGCTGTCTCACCTGGGTGGCGGGCGAGGAATTGCTGAAACGTTACCAGGTGCCGGAAGCCGAGCGTTTCTATAATTGCTTTTGTTCGCAGTGTGGCAGTCCGATGCCGCGGGTGTTCCCTCAACTGGGCGGTGTGATCATCCCTGCCGGTACACTGGACGGTGAGCCGCCGATCCAGCCAGGGGCACGCATCTTCTGGGATTCACGGGTGCCGTGGTCATGTGCCGATGAATTACCCGT
>JAUVNM010000199.1 GCA_030599705.1 Gammaproteobacteria bacterium | reverse complement strand
TGGGGCCAGATGTCCTACTGGGGTGCGCAGGTCATTATCAACCTGTTTGGAACCATCCCGTGGATCGGCGAATCCATCGCCATCTGGATCCGCGGTGACTACGTGGTGGCGGATGCGACCCTGAACCGGTTCTTCGCATTTCACGCGGTGGCCTTGCCGATCGTGCTGCTGGCGCTGGTGGTCATGCATATCCTCGCGCTGCACGAAGTGGGCTCCAACAACCCGGATGGTATCGAGATCAAGAAAAACAAGGGTGCGGATGGCAATCCCAAAGACGGTATTCCGTTTCATCCCTATTACACCGTGAAGGATATTGTCGGTGTGGTCGTGTTCCTGATCTTTTTCTCCATCGTGGTGTTCTTCGCGCCCGAGATGGGAGGCTACTTCCTGGAGCACAACAACTTCATCCCGGCCGATCCGCTCAAGACACCGGAACACATCGCGCCACTCTGGTACTTCACACCGTTTTACGCGATTCTGCGCGCGGTCCCGTCGATCGCGGGCTCCTCCTTCCCGGGCGTGCTGGCGATGTTCCTGTCCATCCTGGTGCTGTTCTTCGTGCCCTGGCTGGACCGCAGTCCGGTCAGGTCGATCCGTTACCGGGGCAGGCTCTACAAGATTGCTCTTGCACTGTTCACGATCAGTTTCGTCGTGCTGGGCTGGCTGGGAATAGAGCCGGTATCCCCGATGAAAACCCTCATCGCGCAGATTTGCACCATTATCTACTTCGGATTTTTCTTCCTGATGCCTGTTTACACGAAACTGGATAAAACAAAACCGGTGCCTGACAGGGTGACGTCATGAAAAGACAATGGTTGGCACTCTTGCTGGTACTTGCACCGGTCTGGGCGTACGGTGCTGCTGGCGGGGTCCATCTGGACAAGGCCAATATCGATCCGAACAACCGTCAGTCACAGCAGCGCGGCGCACGCCTGTTCGTGAATTACTGTCTCAGCTGCCATTCTGCCGAACTGATGCGCTATGAACGCATCGGCAAGGACCTGGGCATCAATGAAAAAATGCTCGAGGAAAACCTGATCTTTACCGGTGGCAGGATCGGTGACCTGATGACGGTTGCCACGGCGAATGCCGATTCCAAGGAGTGGTTCGGTACGGTACCACCGGATCTGACCGTGATTGCGCGTTCCCGCGGGGTGGACTGGCTGTATACCTACATGCGCAGCTTCTATCGTGATGATTCCAAGCTGATCGGCGTCAACAACCTGGTTTTCCCCGACGTTGGTATGCCGCATGTGCTGTGGGAGTTACAGGGCTGGCAGGAGCCGGTCATTACCACGGTAAAAGATCCGGAGGATGGCACCGAACACAAGATGGTCAAGCTGGAGCTGGTTGAGCCGGGCCTGCTAGCACCGAAGGAATATGACCGCGCCATTCGTGATCTGGTGAACTTCCTGGACTACATGGGTGAGCCGTTCAAGTACGAGCGGCAGAAGCTCGGTGTACGGGTCATCATGTTCCTGCTGGTACTGCTGGTGCTTTCGATTCTGATGAAGAAGGAATACTGGAAGGACGTTCACTGATTCCGGTAGTTGTCCTGCCCGAATCGAAAATTATTGGGAGATAGTCGCATGGCGCTGGTTGCCAACCGTCGTTCAGTAATGACCCTGTTTTCCTCGCCGGCCTGTCCCGAGAGTCACCGGGTGCGCGTGGTACTCGCCGTGAAAGGGATCACGGTCGAGATCATGGATGTCGATAGCCATAACAAGCCCGAAGACCTGATCGATCTCAATCCCTATAACACCGTACCCACCCTGGTGGACCGCGAGCTTGCACTGTACGATCCGCGCGCCATCATGGAGTATCTGGACGAACGCTTTCCGCACCCGCCGCTGATGCCGGTTGACCCGGTTTCCAGGGCACGCACCCGGCTGGCCCTGTACCGCATCGAGAAGGACTGGTATGAACTGGTCCCGGCACTGGAATCACGGGGCGAAAAGACCTCCAGCAAGGCGCGCAAGCTGCTGCGCGACAGCCTGACGGCCGGGGCGGAAGTGTTTGGTGCCAAGCCGTATTTCCTGAGTGATGAATTCTCGCTGGTCGATGCCACTATTGCCCCGATCCTGTGGCGGCTGAAACGTTACAGGATCGATCTGCCGCGCCAGGCGAAACCGATACAGCAATACGCCGAGCGCGTGTTCGAGCGTGAAGCCTTCCAGGCGAGTCTTTCCGAAGTAGAACGTGAAATGATGGAGTAAGCGGTCACGTTCCTGCCCTGCCTGACACATCAAACGGTTTTCCCTGATTAGTGCACTAGCCCTGTTGCAGGTCCTCCTGTATCTTTTGGTGTATCTCTAGTATTTTGTTGCCATGACAACTAGCCGACCCTACCTGATCCGTGCAATCCACGAGTGGATCCTGGATAACGCAATGACTCCCTACATGCTGGTGGATATCGAGGGGGAGGGTGTTGACGTTCCCCGGCAGCACGGACAAAACGGCAAGATTGTCCTTAATATCAGTCCCCATGCTGTTGAGGGGCTGATGCTGGGTAATGATGCCATCGGCTTCCGGGCACGCTTCGGCGGCATTGCCACGGATGTCTATGTCCCGGCCAATTCTGTGCTGGCAATCTACTCCAAGGAAAACGGGCGTGGCATGGTATTCAGCGAGGAAGAGGACGGTTCGGAGCCCGATGACCCGTCACCGGAACATCCCGGACGGCCCAGTCTCAAGGTGGTGAAATAGTCCGGTAATCTGCTCGTGCTTCGAGCGCCAGCAGTTTCTAGCGCAGCGGCTCCATGCGCACCTGGTTTTCCGGCACGCCGTTCGCGGTGAGAAAGGACTTTACCGGGTCCAGTAGCGGCTCCGGCATGCACACGTAGCAGTCATACTGGTCCAGGTTGTCCGGCTTGCCAATAATCTCCGGCAGCAGACTCTCCACCGGTTGTTCGTTTTCCACCTGCAGCGCCGTGTAATGGAAGTTGTCCAGCGCATCATCCCAGGAGCGGCACAGGTTGCCGAGATAGTGGCTGTTGCCGTCCGTGGTTATCCATGCCAGGTATATATCCTCGGCGATATCCAGCGCCATCGCGTGCTCGATCAGGCTCTTGATCGGACCGAATCCGGCATTGCCGGCGATGAATATCAGCGACCGGGGTGATTCCTCGTTCAGGGCAAAGTCACCGCGTGGCCCCTTGATGTTGATGACAACGTTGGCCCGGGTGTTGGCGGTAAGGTATTCGGTAAACCGGTCGCCGGTGATAACCGGCACCTGGAATTGCAGGTTCATGTCGTCGCACGGGCAACTGCTGATGGAGCAGTCTCGCGGCGGCAGGTCATCGATTTTCAGTGACAGGTACTGGCCGGCAAGGAAGCGCAGACGATTGGTCCGCGGTGTCTTGGCCTGCAGGATAACAACCCGGTCATCCGGCCGGTCGATTTTCCTGACGCGGATATCGATATTCTGTTGTGGTATATCCTGTGAACCCAGTGCCTCGTCGGCTTCCAGTACCACGTCGGTCACGGCCGTGCAGGAGCAGGTGAGAAAATAGCCGAGTCCCTTTTCCGCCTCGGTCAGTACGTAGTCGTGCTGGCTGATCTTTTTTATCTGTCCGGATACCAGCTTGGCCTTGCACTTGCCGCAATTGCCGTTGCTGCAGCCGTAGGCCAGAGCGAGTCCGCTGCGCAGACCGGCCTCGAGGATGGAGTCAGATCCCTCGATGAGGAATTCGTGCCCGCTCGGCAGGATGCGTACCTGTGCCGCCATGACCCTCAGGAATACCTCTTGTGCGAACAGTTCATCGGTTTCCAGTTCATCTTCCGCCTCGGTGGCGAGTGCCTTTTCGAGCCATTGCTTTAGTGTACTAAAAGCGTCATCGGGCAGGGTAGCGCCGGCGCCCAGCATATCGAATTGTGCCTGCAGGCCGTTGATGACGCCGGCGAGCCGGCGCGCCTCGTGCCGGGCGGTGGCAAGCTCCTGGCTGAGTGCGAGGATCCGGGCGGCCAGTGCACCGGAATCCGGCGCACCATTCGCGGGCCGGACGATCTTGTTGACCGCCTGTTCCATGATCTGCTCGACGCGTTCCAGCATGGAGGTATCTTCCACCTCCGCCCGGGGATAACTGTGCAGCAGGTCAGTCAGCAGGATCTCACCCTCGAAGGTGCGTAATTCACCTTTCCTGATTTTCTTTTGCAATGCTCCCCGCTTGACGCCAACGAGACGTGCGGCACGGGACAGGGTGATCAGGCGTGGCATGTGAATTTACCGGTCGTTGTTATGTGCCAACTATAACGGATTGACGGGTTGCTGCAATGGCAGACATAACCATGGGCTATCGTTTGTGTTGTAGGAGCCAGCTCGCTGGCGAATGATATGATAGGAGTTCGCGGGCAAGCCCGCTACTACGAAGGTTACGTGGTTGTGGTTCCATGATCGAAATCAACTCCGCTGACATCACGACGCTGGAGGAGGACGCCGTCGTCAACGCGGACCACCGTTCTCTA
>JAUVNM010000016.1 GCA_030599705.1 Gammaproteobacteria bacterium | reverse complement strand
CGTTTCAAACCGAGCCCGGCCAGCAGGGACAGGGTATGTGAGTTGTAAATATTGACGGCCGGACCGGTGACAAATGCATGCTTGCCCGAGAGCAATTGAACAGCCGACATGTCGTTGGCCTCGATCAGGAAATCCTGTGTTTCACACAGACGCCGCAGGCTGCCAAGCTCGGATCCCGCCTCCAGCAGGGTCAGCGTGGAGAACACCACTTCCTTGCCGGCCGCTTGCAGGTTTGCCGCCAGTTCCAGCCAGTCCGTGTGTTTCAGGGAACGACGCTTGGAGCACACGGTCTCGCCGAGGTAGACGATGTCCACCGGGGATGCAGCAATGCGCGCGTAGAAATCGAGCAGGTCCTCGCGCGGCCAGTAGTAAAGTACCGGGCCAAGCGAAAGTTTCGGAAGTCGGGGTGTCATGGCGTGTTTGTTGTCTCTATTGCCACGACCGGTAATAGGCGCCCAGGGTGGTCTGGCTGCCTTCGGAGACCCTGGCGAGTTCGGCCAGCCAGGCTTCCATAGGCCGGTAGCCTTCCGGGTCACGCTGGCAGTGATCGAGTGCCGCGCGCCATACCTGTGCCACCCGGGCGACATAGGCCGGACTGCGCTGCCGGCCTTCTATCTTGATGGCCTCTATACCGATGGCCTCCAGTTCCGGCAGCAGGGCCAGGGTATTCAGGCTGGTTGGCTCCTCGATGGCGTAATAGGTATTACCACAGACCTGGAAGCGACCCTTGCACAGCGTCGGGTAGCCGGCCGGCTCATCCTTGCCGTAGCGGTCAATGAGTACCCCGTTGAGCCGGGTTTCCATACCAGTGACTGTCTCCTGCCATTGCACCGCGCTGGCGGGTGAGCAGGCGCCATAGGTGTTGGGGGATCGGCCGGTGACATAGGAAGACAGCAGGCAGCGTCCTTCCACCATGACGCACAGGCTACCGAAACCGAAGACCTCGAGTGGCACCGGACTGTGTTCGGCTACCTGCCTTACCTGGCCGAGGGAGAGTACGCGTGGTAATACGGCACGCTGGATATTGAAATGCTCGTAATAAAACCGGATGGCTTCCGGGTTGGTTGCCGAGCCCTGGACTGACAGGTGCAGGCGCAGATCCGGCCACTGTTTTGCTGCATAGTCCATAACGCCGATGTCGGCCAGTATCAAGGCATCGATACCGAGCCCGGCGGCCTTGTCCACAGCGGCCTGCCAGCGCGGCCAGCCAGCCGGTTGCGGATAGGTGTTGATGGCAACGAACACTTTTGCACCCCGTGCGTGCGCATAGTCAATGCCATTGATTGCCCGCTTGTCGTCGAAGTTAAGTCCCGCGAAGTGGCGCGCATTGGTGTCATCGCGGAAACCGATGTAGACGGCATCTGCGCCATGGTCAACAGCGGCTTTTAAAGATGGTAGGTTGCCGGCCGGGCAGACGAGTTCCATTGTGGTGGTTCCTTGCAGTCAGCTGGGATCAGGGAGTGGTTGTTTTTCAGTTGTTGTCTGTGCAATGCCTCGGTAATGCGATTCAGTACCAGCCATTTCCCTGAACACCAGTCGGGAGCAAGCAGGATTTTCCTGGATGCCGTTCCGGTTACCCGGTGGAAGATGACTTCCGGTGGTGTGCGCAGGATGAGATGCGTGGCGGTATCAACGTACTCATCCAGGGTAAGGGGCCGGTACTCTCCACGCCGCCATTCATTAGCCAGCTGTGTACCCTTCACGACGTGGAGAGGATGGAGTTTCAGACCGTCAACACCAAGCTCCAGCACCCGCTTGAGTGTAATTTCGCAATGTTTCTGCGTCTCGCCCGGTAATCCGATGATGAGATGAGTACAGACCTGCAGTTCCCGTTCCCGGGCATGCAGGACCGCTGTTTTGTATTCGGCGAAACCATGCCCCCGATTCACGCGCCGGAGTGAGTCATCAAAGGCTGATTGCAATCCCAGTTCCAGCCAGACCTCATGGCCTTTCTGCTGATATTCATCGAGCAGGTCCAGTACCGGCTCGGGGACGCAATCCGGTCGTGTGCCCACGGCAAGGCCGATCACATCCGGTTCGGCCAGCGCCTGGTCATAGAGTTGTCTGAGCTGGTCAACATCCGCGTAGGTATTCGTGTAGGCCTGGAAGTAGGCAAGGTATTTTCGTGCGCCGGTGCGCTTGCGGATGACCCGTCGGCCGGCGGCGATCTGCTCGGTAAGCGGGGGGGGTTTACGCCCGTTGGGACTGAAGGACACATTATTACAAAAGGTACACCCGCCCCGGCCCTTGCTGCCGTCCCGATTGGGGCAGGTGAAATCAGCATCAATGGCAATCTTGTGCACACGCTCCCCGTAACGCTGCAGCATTGCCTGACCGAAGGAATTAATGTAGTTTGAAAGTATCACGCCTTGCCGCTTTACTCATGAGACCAGTGTCTTTCTCATCACAGTGCATACCCACACGCTTATCTGCCATCAAGGCACTGGGAGCGAATATATTGGGGTCCGGGCAGACTTTTGTTGATATGGATCAAGATTATCGATTTCGGTTCCGCCAGGATTACCGGGAGTAAGAAAATTACTGATTGAGTTGCAGGGCCGAGTTCACTTGTGCCCGGAGCTTTATCGGGTATTCGGCCACTCATGACATAACAAATAATCCATGCAGCAAATCGATACCAGACCGGTGCCCGGCCGCACTGCCTTCCTGAACCTGGGCTTTCGCCCGTTCTTTACCGTGGCCGCGGTGTTTGCCATGCTGTCCATGCTCGCCTGGACGGGGGTGATTGTTTTCGGCTGGCAGACAGAGTTCACGGCATTGCCGCTAACCACCTGGCATGCACATGAAATGATCTACGGCTATGCGCTGGCCGTAATCGCCGGGTTCCTGCTCACCGCCGTCAAAAACTGGACCGGCATCCAGACGCTTCACGGGACTCCCCTGCTGCTGCTGTTACTGCTCTGGCTGGCGGGTCGCCTGCTGTTATTCGCGGGTGCAGCTGTTCCAATGCACATAATTGCACTGGTGGACAGCCTGTTCCTGGTGTGGCTGATCGGCGCCCTGCTGGTTCCGGTCATCAAGGTCAGGCAATGGAAACAACTGGGGATCATTTCCAAGTTGGTGCTGCTATTGCTCAGCAACGGGGTGTTCTACGCCGGTGCACTGGGCGTTATCGAAGATGGCATGCGCATCGGCCTGTACTCGGGAATCTACCTGGTGATTGCCCTGATCTTTGTCATGGGCCGGCGGGTCATGCCCATGTTCATAGCAAATGGCGTGGGTTACCCCGTGCAGCTCAAAAACCGGCCGTGGCTGGATATAGCAAGCCTGGTGCTGTTCCTGGTTTTCTGGATCGCGGACATTGTCCGCCCCGACACCCTGCCGGTCGCACTCCTCGCCATGGCACTGATGGTTCTGCATGCCATCCGGCTGGCCGGCTGGTATACCCCCGGCATCTGGAAAAAACCATTACTGTGGGTACTGTACGTCGGCTACGGCTGGCTGGTTGCCGGATTTGCGCTCAAGGCCGCGGTGGTTTTCATCGGCATCTCCCCGTTCCTGCCCCTGCATGCCTTTACCTACGGCGGCATCGGCATGTTCACACTGGGCATGATGGCCCGGGTTACGCTGGGTCATACCGGTCGAAATGTATTCGACCCCCCACCGGTCCTGTTCTGGACATTTGCCGTGCTGCTGTCCGGGGCGGTCATCCGGGTACTGTTGCCGCTGATTGATCCTCTGCATTATCCGACGTGGATCGGCCTGTCCCAGGGATTGTGGATCGTCGCTTTTTCCCTGTTTCTAGTTGTCTTCCTGCCGATGCTGATCCAACCCCGCGTCGACGGCCAGCCCGGCTAGCGCATATTTTCACTGTTTCCGGTTGATGTACGTCAATAACAACTGTCATCAATCATGGTCAACTTACAGGGCCAGGGGCAGGCTGTTATTGCAATCAACGGCTTTCCGGAATAACCGGGCACATCCGGAGGGGAGCAGTGAACAGATACATTCCCGTATTGACGTCACTCGCACTGGCTGCGCTGTTTAGCGGCAGCGTACCGGGGGCGGATCAAAAGGCTGCCCCCGAAAGCGTGGACTACATCAAATGGCAGGCAGCCGGGTATGCTATAGCCAAGCCGCTGGGTAGTCTCACGGGTGATCCTGCCGTGGGCAGAAAGCTCGTTGTCGATCGCAAGAAAGGCAACTGCATCGCCTGTCATTTGCTACCGGTCCCGGAGGCGGAATTCCCGGGCACTGTCGGACCACCGCTGGTCGGCATTGCACACCGCCTTTCAGAGGGCGAACTCCGGTTGCGTGTCGTCGATATCAAGCAGCTATTCCCGCACAGCATCATGCCCGGGTATTACCGTAACCCGGAAAACTATATCAATGTCAAAAAGAAGTTTCGGGGCAAGACCATTCTGAGTCCCCAGGAAGTTGAAGACATCGTGGCCTGGCTGACCACGCTGCAATAACCGGAGTCCCGCATGCCAACCGGAAAACTGTCACTGCTGCTCGTAACCAGCCTGCTCGCCGGCACCGTGTCGGGCGCCGGGCCAGGCAACAAACCGCGCTCCGGTTACGAGTTTCTGAGCCCGGAGACCCGGGACATGCAGGAGGATGAATTCAGCAACCCCGGGTTCCAGACCGTGGATGAAGGCGCGGAACTCTTCATAACCGCAGGTGAAAACGGCAAGTCCTGTGCGAGCTGTCACGGAGACCGCGGACAGAAACTCAAACCGCGCAACATCGCCAGCTACCCGGTGTACAGCGAACAGCTGGAAAAACCGGTGACCCTGCAAGGGCAAATCCATCGCTGCTGGACAGAACGGCTCGGCAAGCCGGCCATGAAATATGACAACAAGGATGCCATCCGGCTCGAGACCTTCGTGCGCAACCTGGCGGAAGGCCGACGCATCGACGTAGAGACAGGCGGCCCCATGCGGCCCTACTACGAGGCCGGCCGGGAATTCTTTTACAAGCCCACCGGGCAACTCGACATGGCCTGTGCACACTGTCATGAGCAATATGTCGGCGCCCGCCTGCGTGCCCAGGTACTGACGCAGGGCCAGTCAAACGGATTTCCCACCTACCGGCTGGCCAATAACCGCGTCAACAGCCTGCACGAGCGCTTCCGCCAGTGCCAGAACCTGCTGCGCGCACAATTTCAAAAAGCGGGATCGGACGATTACATCAACCTGGAAGTCTTCATGCATGCGCGCAGCAATGGCCTGCGCATCGAGACCCCGGCCATCAGGTTCTGAAGTATTCCGGTATTGCGGAGAAAGTATACCCATTGCCTTCCCGTCAGATAGCGGGGCGCAGGAATTGAGTATAATGAGTGTCCCCGGAATTAGCTGATGAGCATTTACCAAAAATACGTTCTTCCCCGTGCCACACATTTTCTGTGTAGCCTGAAGCCGGCCATGAAGCAGCGTGAAAAGGTGGTACCGCTGGCCGCGGGCCGGGTGCTGGAAATCGGTATTGGTACCGGGCTGAATTTGCCGTACTACACTCCCGGCAAGGTAGAGCATTTATGGGGCCTGGATCCGTCCCGGGAGATGTGGGGCCTTGGTGAACTGAACACGCGCCCGGTTGATTTCGACGTGGAGTTCATCGAAGCATCCGCCTCCAGCATCCCGCTGGAGAATAACTGTGCCGATACCGTGTTGATCACCTATACACTGTGCACCATCCCGGATGTCATCCCGTCCCTTGAGGAAGCACACCGCGTCCTCAAACGCGACGGTATACTGGTCTTTTGCGAGCATGGCAGTGCGCCCGACAAGAGCGTGCAACGCTGGCAAAACTGGTTGAACCCGGCCTGGAAACGGCTTGCCGGCGGCTGCAACCTGAACCGGGATGTCCCTGCCCTGCTGAAGCAGGGCGGCTTCAGGGTCCGCAACCTGGAGACCATGTATATCCCGGGCTGGAAACCCGGATGTTTTAATTACTGGGGTACGGCCAGCCCGAATTAGAATCACACTACGTCTCATTGGCATTTACGTCATCAAAACGTGCCATTATTGCCCCCGCAGTTGATCTGAATCAAATAACCGGCAATTAGTTGGTCCTGTTTCTCTCAGAGGTGTTCTGCAGCAGCTATACACAGCAGAAGAGATGATTTCGGATCGAATCGCGAACCATACAGGTTGTGTGGTCATCCGTAGATTCGATTACAGGAGGTGCTAAATGCAAACAGCAGATTCCATTAATGATGGCGCTCCCCTCTACGTACCTTGCCGCAAGCTCTCATTCGACGCCCCTTTCAGGTGGCTGAAAAAGGGCTGGCAGGATTTCCGGCGCGCGCCCGGGCACAGCCTGGCCTATGGCACAATTTTCGTCTTTATCGGTTGGCTGCTTCTGTATGTTGCATGGGTCATGGAGAGCAATGCCCTGGTCTTCAGCCTCCTTTTCGGCTTCCTGTTCATAGGGCCCGCGCTTGCCTTTGGTCTTTACGACATCAGCCATCAACTCGAACTGAACCGCAAACCAACTTTTCGTCACGAGCGCCAGAAGGCTTTCCATGAAATGGGGCACGAGCTGATGCTTGCGCTGATGCTCGGCATGGTGTTCGTGGTCCTGGCCATCGTGGTATCAATGGTGATGTGGACTGAACCGATACCCGGGCAGATAGCCACTTCTTCCGCGGTATCCGTGTCTTCCACGGTTTCCCTGTTGATCGCCGTGGTTTTCGGAGGTCTAATCTTCTGGGCCAGTGCATTCGCACTACCGATGATCCTGCACCAGCATGTCGATGCGACGACGGCGCTAATAACAAGCATTAATGCGATGTTGCGAAATCCGGGAGTTTCGGTGCTCTGGGCATTGCTGATCTTCATGCTTGTAGTTGCCGGGTTCGCGACCGCACTGATCGGTTTCGTGTTTATCGTTCCGGTAGTCGGCTACGCCACCTGGCACGCGTACCGTGAGACGATTATCACGAAGGCATAAAGGATAGCCAGGAATCTCCAATACAGGTTACTTGACCAGCGTCAACGACAACCATACGGTTGGCCTGTATATGTAATTACATGGTGGCATTAAACGACGACGGTTTTCGTGCGGGCGGCCAAGGCCAGGACTGGAAGGCCCATTGGGAGCGTTTGTATGTCGACAAACCGGCGACCGAGGTCAGCTGGTACCAGTTACACCCGGAATATTCACTGGCCATGATCACGGCAACCGGTGCCGGACAGGATGCCGGCATTATCGATGTCGGCGGCGGCGCCTCGACACTGGCCGACTACCTGCTCGAGGCCGATTACGACAACATCACGGTACTCGACATCGCCCATGGCGGCATCAAGCGCGCCAGGAAAAGGCTGGGGGTACAGGCCAGCCAGGTTACCTGGATCGAGCAGGACGTCACGACCTTCAGGCCCGAGGTGCGCTATGACATCTGGCATGACCGGGCAGTGTTTCATTTCCTTACCAGTGATATGCAGCGCTCCCGTTACCTGGCCACGCTTGACAAGGCACTCAAACCGGGCGGTCACGCCATCATCGCCACCTTTGCCGAGGACGGTCCGAGCACATGTAACGGACTCGAGGTGGTACGCTACAGTCCTGATACACTCAACCGCGCGCTTGGGCATACCCTGCGGCTGGCCGAAACCCGGTCTGAAGAGCACATCACACCCGCTGGCGGCGTACAGCGATTCAATTATTGCCGGTTTGTCCACACGGACAGCAACTAGCAGGATAGATCAGACCTGGCAGAAAGGGAGACCGACATGGTAATTGACAGAACGCTCAGTCAGTGTAGATATCGTTCTCCTCATCGGGCTGGTATCATGGGTAGTCATAATCTGGATTAACAGCCGGTCCGCGCATGAAAGAACTCACCTGATTTTACAACATCATCATCTGGTAGGGACCGACCAGGGTCTCTGACCGATTTCCCACAAATGAAGGTTTTATATGCGACAGTTAATAACGTTATTTGCTCTCGGCATGACTGCAATTTCCGCTGTCCACGCCGGTGATTACACCGCGGAAATTGACGCCAGCCGGGCGACGGTCAGCGAGTTCATGCAGACGCTCAAGCAGGAATTACTGGCGGGCATGCAGGATGGTGGCCCGGTCAATGCCATCAGTGTGTGCAACCTGTCTGCGCCGGCGATTGCGAATACCTACAGTGTTCGCAATGACTGGGACGTGGGCCGCACCAGCCTCAGGGTAAGGAACCCGGCAAATGCGCCTGATCCATGGGAGCTATCTGTGCTCGAAGCCTTCGAGGAACGCAAGCGTGCCGGGGAGGACCCGGCGAAAATGGAGCACCACGAGGTCGTTCGCCAGGATGGTGTCAAAAAGTTGCGTTATATGAAGGCGATTCCGACCGCCAAGCTGTGCCTGGCCTGTCACGGTGAGCACGTTGATTCAATAGCCAGGGCGCGCCTGGAGAAACTGTACCCCGATGACCAGGCCCTGGGATACAGGACAGGCGATATACGGGGGGCATTCAGCATCACTCAGCCACTGGGCACTGCGGGCAAATGATTCAGGCCGTGTATACCGGTTAGTTATGAATGGCCGAATACCCGATAAAGCGCCGGGCACAAGTGAATTCGGCCCTACAAACCGGACAGGGATGCCTTGATCAGTCGAGCATCCCGGTGATGGCCATAAAGGACCGTGAGAGCTCCCCCCGGCCTGACCTGTCGAGCAACTGTTCGATCAACTGGCCAAGCTCTGCAAGCGGGCCGGTAAAATAGGTCATCCCCAGCTGCAGGGTCGCAACCAGGTCGGCAGCAGGAATTTGTGTATTGGGATGCAGTGGCTTGAGAAATACCATGCGTATTTCGCTGACATCGGAGGGTATCTGTTCACAACCGCCGCCCGGTGCCACATAGTCGAAGAACTCATCGAGGTCATGCAGGTGCACGCTCTCTTCTTCGAACGTCTTGCTGCCGGCGCGGGCAGTAAATTCCACTGTCAGGACAGGTTCCATGGCATTCCGGTAAAAGGGTTCACTATTTCAGGACATTCTCCACCCGAACTGCCGCAAACGACTTGATCCGGATCAATTCTCCTGAAGATAGCACTTTGTGGTCTTTATCTTTTCAGTGGTTTTCAGAGGTCTCTTCTCCAAGCTCCTGGCGCTTGGCCGCCATGCCCTCGAGATAGGCCTCCGCATCGCCGTAGGCAAAGAACCGCGGGTAGCGCTCGTGGGCCCCGGGTACATGGTGCGCCTGGCGGATCGGACACCAGTATTGTTCGGTGCGCGAAATGATCTCGCGCGCATAGGCGATCACCCCGTTACCGTAGCCGCAATAGGTACAGTTCACCTTTTCGATGATGTTCAGGTAAGCCAGCCTGTGCCGGTCATTGACCAGGTAGTCGCGCCGGCTGACTCGCGGAACCCCGTAGGCCCGGAAACAGATATGCTGGTAGATGGTAAAACAGGTATCCAGGATGACCAACGGGACAACCATGCTGTAGATGACCGGTGCCGTAAGCATGCTCATCAGGTTGGCATCCAGCAGGTAACGCAGGGAACTGACGCGATAGCGGCGATGCAACTGCTGCACCTCCCTTGAAAAACGCACGCGCCCGTCTTCCAGCGTGTAACGGAAGCGCTCGCGCGCCTCGTCAAAGAACTGCTCCAGCTGTTCCTGGATGCCGCGCATGTCTTCCAGTAACCTGGCGATATCAGTGGTCATGGGAAAATTCCTGATCAATGAACGGGATATTGCATTTCAGTCTAACTATAGACTAACAAATCCACCCCTGTTGACGTGCATCAAGGCAAATTTTGACTGTTAACGGCAGGCTACTATAGTCAAATCAGGCGCAACAGGAATATGCACACGGGAGGAAGCACAGTGGATCCGGCAGCCGAACTCGAGGCAGTCATTGAAGACATGGTGCAACCCGGCAAGGGTATCCTGGCCGCCGATGAAAGCGCCCCGACCATTGCCAAACGGTTTGCCGCGATCGATGCTGAATCGACACAGGAAAGCCGACGCAGTTACCGCAGCCTGCTGTTTACCACGCCCGGACTAGCCGAGTTCGTCAGTGGCGTGATCCTGTTCGAGGAAACGCTGGCCCAGTCGGCTGATGACGGCACGCCGCTACCCGTGATACTGGCAAACCAGGGGATCGTCCCGGGCATCAAGGTGGACAAGGGCCTGGCGCCGCTTGCCAATGCACCGGGCGACAAAATCACCCGGGGGCTGGATGGCCTGGCCGAACGCCTGCAGCACTACAAGACCCTGGGTGCCCGCTTCGCCAAGTGGCGTGAGGTCTATCCAATCAGCGATCACAACCCGACGGCGCTCGGGCTCGAGGCCAACGCCGAGATGCTGGCGCGCTATGCCGCGGTCTGCCAGGCAGAGGGCCTGGTGCCCATCGTGGAGCCCGAGGTCCTGATCGACGGGGATCATACGATCGGGCGCAGCGCGGAAGTCATCGAGGCCGTCCTGCGCTCGGTGTTTCATGCCCTGTACCGGCACCAGGTCATCCTCGAGTTCATTGTCCTCAAACCCAGCATGGTCACCCCCGGCAAGGACCACCCCTCCCCGGCCAGCCCGGAGCAGGTGGCGGAGGCGACACTGAAGGTGTTCCGGCGCAGCGTCCCGGCTGCCGTGCCGGGGATCAACTTTCTCTCCGGGGGCCAGACACCGGAAGAGGCGACTGCCAACCTGAACGCCATGAACGCCCGCTATCCGGATGCACCCTGGGAACTGTCATTTTCATTCGGCCGTGCCCTGCAGGAACCAGCCCTCAAGGCCTGGCAGGGAAATCCGGCGAATGCGGCCGCAACGCAGCAGGCCCTGTACCGGCGCGCCCGCCTCAACGGCGCCGCCCGTTACGGTACCTGGACGACGGCCATGGAAAACGAATAGCTCACCAAAACCTAATGAGTAATATGATGATGCTGGTGGGCCATGATGATCTGCCTGAGGATAATACCGAGCGCCAGCAACAGGCCGGTGGAGAGTAACAGTCCCGCTGCATAACCGGTTACCGGGGCCGCGGAAGGCATTCCCAGCATATGCGCCACACCGTGGTAGAACGCAAAACTGCCGAAGAAGACATAGGCAAACAAGTCATGTCTTGCAATGGCAACGGCTATCACCAGTGCCGGTAATACGAAGGCAAGAATGGTAGTAACTTCCAGCTGCTGGAATACCAGCCCGGCCACACCAAGCAACATGCCGGCCAGCATCAGCAGCAGAAACAGCATGATGCACTGCAGGCAGTGTCTGCCGGACTTTGCTGCCCAGAATCCGGCAACGACGGGAACCAGCAGATGATCCAGGCCGGTAACCGGATGCATGAATCCGTCGGCAAGTCCACTCGTCCCGTGCATACCCGTGTGCGCCTGGGCAAACGGTGCAATCAGTAAAGTAATAAATGTTACCACGATGACTTGTATGGCTCTCGGTTGCATTGTTTACTCCGCTCTCGCTATTCGAATATGACAGGTTTTTACTGCTTTGAGTGCACCAGTCAGCGCACCTTTACCTTGATCAGCTCCTCGCCATCCGGGTCGGTCACATGCACGGCACAGGCGATACAGGGATCAAAACTGTGGATGGTGCGCAGGATCTCGATCGGCTGCTGCGTATCATGCAGGGTGTGGTTGTCCTGCAGTGCCGCCTCGTAGGCCCCCGGCTGGCCGTTCTGGTCGCGCGGCCCGGCGTTCCAGGTGCTCGGCACCACGGCCTGGTAATTCTTGATGATGCCGTCCTCGATCACGATCCAGTGGGCGAGTGCACCGCGCGGCGCTTCCATGAAACCGACGCCCTTCGCCTGCTTCGGCCAGGTGGACGGGTCCCAGAGTTTTTCATTGAAGGTCTTCGTGTCACCCGCCTTGATGTTGGCAATCAGGTTGTCATGCCAGCCCTGCATCATGTCGCCGATGATCTTGGTCTCGAGTCCACGCGCGGCAGTGCGACCCAGCGTCGAGAACAGTGCATCCACCGGCACGTCCAGTTTGCTCAGCGTCATGTTGACCAGCTCCTGTGTCTGCTCATGCCCGGTGGCATACAGCATCAACACGCGTGCCAGTGGCCCGACTTCCATGGCATGGCCTTTCCAGCGCGGTGATTTCAGCCAGGAGTAGGACTGCTCCACATCCAGCTGCTCGTAGGGTGGCGTTGGTCCACTGTAATTCAGGCTGGTCTCGCCGTCATAGGGATGCAGCCCCCCGTTCTTGCCGCCATCGTAGTCATACCAGGAGTGGGATACGTATTCCTGGATCTCGTCGGCGGCATTCATATCGACATCGTGAATGTTGGTCAGGTCACGATTCAGGATGGCGCCCGCCGGGATCAGAAAACTGGACGGGTCGTCCATGCCCTTTTCCGGAAAGTCGCCATAGGTGAGGAAATTTCCCAGCCCCTCGCCGCGCGCACCCCAGTCCTTGTAGAAACCGGCAATCGCCAGCAGATCGGGGATATAGACCTGGTCCACGAATACCTGCATCTTGTTGATGATTTCCTGCACCTGTGCCAGGCGCTTGGCATTGATGGCCGAGTCGGAATTCAGGTCAATTGGCGAGGCCACGCCCCCGACCAGGAAGTTCGGGTGCGGGTTCTTGCCACCGAAGATGGTGTGCAACTTGGCGACATCGCGTTGCCAGCTCAGCGCCTCGAGATAATGTGCAACCGCCATGAGATTCGCTTCCGGCGGCAGCTTGTAGGCCGGGTGACCCCAGTAGCCATTGGCAAAGATGCCCAGCTGGCCGGACTCGACAAAGTCCTTGAGCCTCTTCTGCATGTCGGCAAAATAGCCGGGCGATGATTTCGGGTAACTGCTGATGGATTGCGCCAGTTCCGAGGTCGCCTTCGGGTCGGCACCCAATGCCGATACCACGTCCACCCAGTCAAGTGCGTGCAGGTGGTAGAAGTGCATGACATGATCATGCACGTACTGTGCACCGCTCATCAGGTTGCGGATCAACTGGGCATTCGGAGGGATCGTGTAATCGAGTGCATTTTCCACGGCGCGGATGGAGGCCAGCCCATGCACCAGGGTGCACACGCCGCAGATGCGCTGTGCAAAGGCCCAGGCATCGCGCGGATCGCGTCCCCGCAGGATAATCTCGATGCCGCGCACCATGGTGCCGGCCGAGTAGGCCTTGGCAATACGGTCCCCTTCCATTTGCGCCTCGATGCGCAAGTGGCCCTCGATACGGGTTATCGGGTCAACGACAATGCGTTCGCTCATAATGATTCCTCAATGCGTGCAATTCGCCGGCAAGCCGGCTCCTACGCCTTATGTTTACCTGTAGGAGCGGCCTCTTGGCCGCGAACAGTTCGCCAGCAAGCTGGCTCCTACTCCTTAATCATCCGCCAGATGCTCGGCGATGGTCTCCGTCAGGCTGAGCACCGGTATATCCATGTGGTATTCCTCGAGGCCCTCCTCGAGGTGGATGCGGCAATTCGAGCAGGCGGAGACCAGCCCGTCTGCATGCACGGCATCGAGCTGCGCCTTCTTGCGATTGAAAGCCTT
>JAUVNM010000131.1 GCA_030599705.1 Gammaproteobacteria bacterium | reverse complement strand
GACCTTCTCATTACGAGTGAGCTGCTCTACCGACTGAGCTACTCCGGCGTGCGGCGGGGGAGTATAAAACGACGGTGGTTCAGGAAGCAAAAATACCGGCGCAGCCGGTCAGGCCTGGTGGGGCTGTTTCCCGGCGTTGCTGATGCGAATAATGACATTAACGCCTGCAGCGACAGTGCCTTCCGGCAGGTCCGGCAGGGAATTGATCCTGACCATGGTCGCGTCGATATCCCGCAGTTCCCCGGTATCTATATTATAGAAGTGGTGGTGATCGCTGGTATTGGTGTCATAAAACACCCGACTCGGATCGACGATGACTTCGCGTACCAGGCCCTTGCTGGCAAACAGCCCGAGCGTGTTGTACACGGTGGCCTTGGACACCCGGTCGCGGCTGTCATTGACCTGGCTCATCACCTGATCGGCTGACAGGTGCTGGTCACGGTCAAACAGGGTGCGGGCGATGAGCAGGCGTTGCTGGGTCGGCAGGATGCCATGGGTCTTGAGCAGGCCCGCCATGTCTCGCTTGCCGGTACTCTGTGTATTATCAGCATTTACCATTAGTCTCATTATAATCCTGTAACGTGTCTAACGTCCATGCCGATGAAACTCACCGGCTTATTCCCCTACTATTCAAGTGTATATGGCCCGGTGTCGGTAAAGCTCTGCTGTTGCTGCATGCGGTCGGTCAGTAATTGCGCGGACGCCGGCGCCATGACCACGCCGTTCCTGAAGTGCCCGGTATTGATATAGAGACCCCGTATATCCGGATGTTCATCAATGACCGGCACGCCGTCCTGTGACCCGGGCCGCAGGCCCGCCCACTGCCGGACCACCGGAACACCCCCCAGCGCCGGAACCAGCGCCTGCGCCCACTGGAGCAGCTGTTCCCGGGCAGCCGCGGTAACCGACTTGTCATAACCCACATGCTCCAGCGTACTGCCGACAAGCACGAGCCCGTCCTTTCTCGGGATCAGGTAGTGTCCCCGGTGCAACACGATATGCTGCAACAGTCCGGGATGCGCCTGGAACTGGATCATTTGACCACGCACCGGCGTGACCGGTAAATCAATGCCGGTACCCCGCAGCATGGGTGCGCTCCAGGCGCCGCCGGCGACGACGACCTGTGACGCCGGTAACTCACCTCCCCGGGTCGTCACCCCCTGTACCGCGCCATTGCGCGTAATGAAACCGGTTACCTCGGTATGTGTATGCAGGCTGACACCACGCTGCAACAACGATTCCTGCAGGGCACGTCCCAGGCAGGGGTTACGCACCTGGGCGACATCCGGCAACAGGATTGCCGCTCCAGGATGCTGCGCCAGCTGCGGCTCAAGCTTGCCGGTATCCGCAGCAGACAGCACTTGCAGCCGGCAGTCATGGGACTGCGCCCAGGCCCGGACCGCCGGGTCGGCATCGGTACCGGTCATGAGCAGGCCGGAGCGGATCCATTGCGTATCGATACCGGTCTCGGCCCGGAGTTCGTCCACCAGACCGGGGTAGACTTGCTGGCTCCAGCTCACCAGCGCATGCACCGCCTCGGGATACTCCCAGGGTACCAGCGGCGACAGGATACCGCCCCCGGCCCAGGAGGCCTCGCGGCAAATCCCGCCGCGTTCCACCAGAGTCACCCGGGCGCCGGCTGCGCTGAGCGCACGGGCCGTCATCAGACCCAGCAGCCCGCCACCGATCACAATACAGTCTGTCATAGCGTGTTTATTCATTGCAGTTTAGCGCCGGCCGGCCGCGGCTGTCCGCAGGACTTGCCGACAACCACGGCGACAACTACGGCGACAACCGGCGCTCACCCTGAAATCCGACATTTCCTACAAACAGAGATACATCACTACCATTAACAGGCACGGGACACGACACCTATCATAGACGCAAGTTACTTGAAAAGCGGATAACCGACCATGCCTTGTTACCGGTACCACTCCGGGTTCACCCTGCTGGAAGTCCTGATTGCCCTGCTGGTGCTGTCAATCGGGCTGCTCGGCCTGGGCGCATTGCAGACCGTCGGCCTGCGCTCCAGCCAGATGGCGGCGCAGCGCACGCTGGCCACCCAGTACACCTATAACATCACCGACCGGATGCGCGCCAATCCCGACGGGTTGATGCCCGGCAACCGTTATTACCTCATCGGTGCGGATGATCCGGCCCCCGCTATCACCGCCGACTGCGATACCACGACCTGCTCCCCGCAGGAACTCGCTGACTTCGACCTCGCGCAATGGCGTGCCGAAGTCGGCAGGCTGCCTGGTGGCAAAAGCAGGATTACCCGGGCCATGGTCGACGGCGCGACCATCCATACCGCGACCGTTCACTGGAACGAGTCCCGCAACCCCGCGGTCACCGGGCTGAACTGCCCGCCGGCAACCGCGACCGATCTGCGCTGTGTGCAACTGAGGCTGTGACCACCCATGAAGCGTGTATCCGGCACCCCGGCAGCATGCACCCACATGCCGGGCTTCAGCCTGGCGGAGCTGATGATCGCCCTGGTGATTTCGCTGATCCTGTTCGGCGGCATGCTGCAGATATTCCTCGGTTCGAAAAAAAGTTTCACCATCCAGGACACCCTGGGCCGGCTGCAGGAGAACGGACGCTACGCCATCGACACCCTCACCATGGATCTGCGCCGCGCTGGTTACTGGGGCGGCAATACCCGGATCAGGGATGCCCGCGGCAGCCTGGACCTGGTGGCGGACACCGGCAGCTGTCCGAACGACACGAGCTGGGGACGCATGCTCGACCGGCGTATTACCGGGCTGAATGACACCAGCACCGGTTATGACTGTATTCCAACGTCCGGCACCGCGGGCAAATACCTGCGCGGCGACGTCCTGACCATCCGCTATGCCGTCCCCCGGTTCGGGGACGCTATCACCACGCCCGCCTTCGAGGCCAACCGCCTGTACCTGCGTGCGGACCTGTTGCGCGCCCGCATTTTCCGCGGCCGGGATGCAGCCGCTGCTGTCAACGCGATCCGTACCCCGCAGACCGGGTTCGAACGGCAATCCGAACTGCTGGCCCGGGCCTACTACATCGGGGACTCCGGCCGACGCTGCGGCAATGGCGACGTGGTCCCGTCCCTGTTCCGACAGGTGTTGGGCGCCAGCGGCAATCCCGTCACCCGGGAAGTCGTCCAGGGAGTGGATCACTTCCAGGTGCGTTACGGGGTCGATAGCGATGGCGATCTTGCCGTCGACCGCTATCTCGATGCCGGGGATGCCGGCCTGGACTCAACCGCCGAGTGGCGGCAGGTCGTCGCCGCCCGCATGTGGGTTCTGACCCGGGGCGAATGCGCGGAAACCGGCCTCAACCCTGCCGGCAGCGCATACGCCATGGGAGATATCCGTTATACACCGGCGGACAGGGCCGGTTTCGGCTACCGCCGCCAGCTGTACCAGGGCAGCGTATGGCTGCGCAACCGGATACCGGCAGGTGGTTAGCCAGCACTTCTCACCACGATGACGAGCCCTCGCCTGATCTTTGGATTCACAGCAGTGCATGCATCCGTCCATCAGCACGGCGTCGTGCTGTTCACGGCACTGATCTTCCTGCTGGTGATGACCCTCCTCGGCACCTTCAGCATGGACCGCTCGCGCCTGGAGAGCCGGATGGCCGGCAACGCCCGGCTCCAGGCGGCAGCCCTCGGCAATGCCGAACTGGCACTTGCCGCTGGCGAGCGCCAGATCAGGAACCTGCTTGGCAGGCTGCCGTTCCCGGACTGGAATGACCCCGGGGACGCCTGGTATGACCGCACCGATGCGTCCACAAGGCGCATCGATGTCCATGCACCGGACTGGGACTTCAGCTACCACGTGGTGGATACCACCAGCCGCTACGTCATTGAGTATGCGGGCGCCGAACCGGTCCCGGGCAACGACACGTCGGCCGGCTGCTGCGTGCGGGTGTTCCTGGTCACCGCGCAGGCCGATGCCGGGCACGGTACACGGCGCACCGTGCAGTCTGTTTACGTAACGACGAGCCAGGCGGTTGACCTTGAAGGCGGGCGGGTTAGCTGGATCGACCTGCGGCAATAGTGCTCTATCAAGGTGCATAAATTCATGCGCGGATTTTCCCTGATCGAACTGCTGATCGTGCTCGGCATCGTGGCACTCATCATCACCTTCGGCTATCCCTCCTACCGCCACCAGGTCATGAAGTCACAGCGTACGGACGGCAAGATCTTTCTGCTGGAGATCGCTGACCGGGAGGAACGCTTCTACGCCGACCGGGGTACTTATACAACGACCCTAACCGACCTCGGCCTTGCCAGCACGACATCACCGGATGGTCATTACACCGTTGTCATTACGGATGACCCGTCGAGTGACATCTCGTTGACCTGCCAGATCACCGCAACAGCGGTCGGAACACAGCGCAAAGATAGCTGCGACACGTTTACTATCGACTCGCTCGGCAACCGGTCCTCCAGCCCGGCCGGCTGCTGGGACTGACCCCGTGAAACAATAATGTCACTCCCGCGAAGGCGGGAGTCCATGAACACCTTATTCACTGCTCATCCGATACCGGCTGGCAATCCTTACCACCATCGGGGTTTACTAATACCTGTGTTAATGGATCCCCGCCTGCGCGGGGATGACGGGTGGATTGACGTGGTTGACCGGCGACGTCCGGCAATGCATTTAACCCTGCCCCACCTTAACCCTGCAAGGCCGGCGGCAGGGAAAACGCCACCTTTTCCACACGGCCCTGTGACTCGGTCGCCACCTGCGCCCCCCAGGACCGCAGCTTTTCAACGACCCTGCTGACCAGTTCCTCCGGTGCCGAGGCCCCGGCCGTCACGCCGACACAGGCCTTGTCCTGCACCCATTCCCTCCGAATCTGCCCGGCCGCGTCAATCAGATAGGCCGGTATCCCCAGCTTGTCGGCAATTTCACACAGGCGGTTGGAATTGGAACTGTTGGGAGAACCGACGACGAGAATGACATCACACTGCGTTGCCAGTTTCTTGACCGCGTCCTGCCGGTTCTGGGTGGCATAGCAGATATCATCCCTGCGCGGTCCCTGGATTGCAGGAAAGTGTTCCTTCATGGCATCGATGACCCGCATCGTGTCATCCATGGACAGTGTCGTTTGGGTCACGAATGCCAGGTCATCGGGATTGCCAACCTCGAGCTGCCGGACATCCTGCACTGACTCCACGAGGTAGATAGCGCCCCCTTTCGAGTCATCGTACTGCCCCATGGTGCCCTCCACTTCCGGGTGGCCCTTGTGCCCGATCAGCAGGCATTCACGCCCGGCCTGCGCATGACGGCTGACTTCCATGTGCACCTTGGTGACCAGCGGACAGGTCGCATCGAACACCCGCAGCCCGCGGCGCTTCGCCTCCTCATGTACCTGCCTTGATACGCCGTGTGCGCTGAAAATGACCGTTGCGTCATCCGGCACTTCATCCAGCTCGTCGACAAACACCGTACCGCAGTCACGCAACCGGTCCACCACGTGACGATTGTGCACCACCTCGTGGCGCACATAGACAGGCGAACCGAACAGTTCCAGCGCACGCTCGACGATCTCGATGGCGCGATCGACGCCGGCACAGAAACCGCGGGGATTGGCGAGGAGAATTTTCATAACACCCGGAACAATGATTCAGCGGTAATTATAGGTGATGTATTTAGTCGTGTATTTATTCATCCACCGGGTCCGCCGGCACCACCTCAATAATCTCCACGACAAAAGTAATGGTATGTCCCGCCAGCGGGTGATTGAAGTCCACTT
>JAUVNM010000190.1 GCA_030599705.1 Gammaproteobacteria bacterium | reverse complement strand
GCCAATATTCGTGGATTCCCGGATACTCAGTACTTGGCATACCCAATTAATAGAGCATCCCCTAAAAATCAGGTAATCTGGCCGAATACCCGTTAAAGCGCCGGGCACAAGTAAATTCGGCCCTACAATACCGTTCTTCGTAGGGCCAAATTTATTCGGCCTGTTTCAAACTGAGCACCAGCAGGCGATAGCTCTTGTAGCGTTCAAACACGGCCTGGCTGCGGTTGCCGGAAAGGTACTTGTAGTGGACACGCGCCAGCGGCTTGCGCAGCAGCCACTTTAGCAAGCGGGTCTTGAGCGGGTACTGGTCCAGCAGCCAGCGATTCAGGGTTGCCGTTGCCGGCGCCAGCCGCGTGCCCAGCCAGTCATCGAGCAGGGCGATGCCGGGACTGACGCGGCCGGTCAGATCCTCATCCAGCTCGATCGCAAAACCGGATTCCCCGACCCGCCGGTAGCAGTCCGCCAGGACATGGCCGCCGCCGAAGCTGCGGTCTCCGGCGCCACCCTGGCCGTGCGCGGCGGTCTTGAAAAAATCGCAGATGACGGCATGGCCAGCGGGAGCGAGCAGCCCGTGCAGACGCTCAAGCGCTGCCGGCAACGGGATGTACTGAAAACTTTCGCTGAACAGCACCACGTCATACTGGTTCCGCAAGTGATCTGCCGGGATGGATTCGAAACCGGTTTCCAGCAGGAGCGTGTCATCGGCACCCAGTTTGCGGAGACGTTCGCGCACCAGCCGGTTCAGGGTGGCGGACGGATTGACCGCGTCCACGCGCAAACCACGCGCGCGCAACTGCTGTAACAGGTGCCCGGTGCCACAGCCGACATCCAGGACCCGGGCGCCACGGATTCCGGCAGTCAGCTGCTCGATGAGATCCAGCAACCGGTCCGAGTAGCGCTGCTGGGCGGCGGCCAGGCTGGACAACGATACCGGCAGGTCGGCATCCCAGAGACCGTAATGCAGGTCCTCGACGTCCAGTAACTGCTGCGCCAGCAGTAATCCAAGCTCTCTCGAGCTCATTTTTTCAGTCGTGCGCACGGGACCTGCAATCTGCGGTACTTCAAGGGCCGGCGCGGCAGCCGTTATTCGTGCATGAGCTTGTCGGCATATAACGCACTGATACGCTCTTTCGCCTCACGCAACATGCCGGCGTGTTTGATCAGGTAATCCCTCAGAACCGGGTAACCGAGCTCGGGATGCCTGTCCATAAAGTCCGTCAGCGCCGCACCGTTGATGCGTATCAATTGTGTCGTGGACAGGGTGACCACCGAGGCAATGCGGTCCGCGATGCCAAACAGGTTGAGTTCACCAAACGTCTCGCCGTGTGTCATCTCTGTTATCCCGGATTCAAGATGCTTTCCGGGGCCCACATCCACGGACATATTGACACGCACCACGCCCTGGATAATCAGGTAGAGATCGCGGCTGGCCTCACCTTCCCTGAGGATGGTTTTGTCTGCATCGACCTGCACCTCTTCCCAGCATTTACCGCGTGGAAATTCAGGGTGATCCAGTATGGTTTGCAGTGCATCTTTCATATCAACTCCCTCGTGTTACCGTACATGGCGTGTCGCTAGCCTGGTTACCGGACATTCTGCCTGTCCCTGCCGCAGATACAAGTAGCAGCACCGGGTGCTATTTCCCGATGCAAAAATCACTGAATATCCTGCCCAGCAGGTCGTCACTGGTAAATTCACCGGTGATCTCGTTCAGCGCCTGTTGTGCCTGGCGCAGCTCTTCGGCCAGCAGTTCGCCGGCCTGCCGCTCGAGCTGACGGGCGCCTTCCCGCACATGCCGCGTCGCCCGCTCCAGGGCATCGAGGTGCCGGCGGCGGGCACTGAAACCCCCTTCCGGCTGTTCGGAAAACCCGGCGCCGTGTTTGAGAGGCCCGCGCAGGGCCGCGAGCCCGGCGCCGGTGCGCGCCGAAATCGCCACTGCGTCCATGTCTTCGACTGCACCGGGACTGCGACCGCTGAGATCAATCTGGTTGAAGATGCGTGTGTGCGCAACCCCGGCCGGCAAGGCCTCGAGTATCGCGGCATCGGCATCCGTAAATCCGTCCTGGTCATCGATGACCAGCAGCGCCCGGTCGGCATTGCCCAGTTCGCGACGGGTGCGTTGCATGCCGTGTTGTTCGACCGGGTCCGGACTGTCGTGCAGGCCGGCGGTATCGATAATGTGCAGGGGCAGGCCGTCGATCTGGATATGTTCGCGCAGCACGTCGCGCGTGGTCCCCGGGACTTCCGTCACAATGGCGGCATCATGTCCCGCCAGCGCATTCAGCAGGCTGGACTTGCCGGCATTCGGCCGCCCGCAGATCACCAGCGTCATGCCGTCACGCAGCAATTGTCCGTGATGCGCCACCTGGTACACGTGTTCCAGCTGGTGCTGCAGTTCATCCAGGCGTGCAACGACCTGCCGGTTCGCAAGCAGATCGAGTTCCTCGTCCGGGAAGTCCAGCGCCGCCTCGACGTAGCTGCGCAACTCGATCAATTGTTCCAGCAAGTTGTGCACCTGCCGGGAAAATTCACCGTGCAGGGAGCGTACCGCGGCGCGCGCCGCCTGCGCCGTGCCGCTGTCGATGAGATCGGCAATGGCCTCCGCCTGTGCCAGGTCGAGCTTGCCATTGAGAAACGCACGCTCGGAAAATTCACCCGGGCGCGCGTTGCGCGCACCCAGTTCCAGCACACGCGCGAGCACCAGGTCCAGTACCACGGGGCCGCCGTGGCCGTGCAGCTCGAGCACGTGTTCGCCGGTAAACGAGGCCGGCGCCGGAAAATACAGGACCAGGCCGCTATCGATCAGTGCACCGTCGGCGGCACGGAAGTCATGCAAACCGGCGCGACGTGCGCGCGGCAACTCGCCGAACAACGCGTGTGTGATGGCCGGGACATCCGGACCGGATACACGCACCATGCCGACACCACCATGCCCGGGCGGCGTGGCAACAGCGGCGATGGTGTCCGTGGATGGGTTCATGCAGGAGTGCGGTGGTTTAAATGAATATACCGCAGAAACACGGGGCGATTAAAAGATCAACGTCATTCCCGCGCAGGCGGGAATCCATTAACAATATTTTTAATTCCGTGTTCATGGATCCCCGATGGAGCCTGTCCCCGCGAAGGCGGGGGCGGGGATGACGAATGATATTTTTTACAGGATGTGCAGGTGTGTCAATTATTTCCCGCCGGCTTCCACGCGTTTGGTGATCACCCACTGCTGGGCAATGGACAGGGTGTTGTTGGTAACCCAGTAGAGCACCAGCCCGGAAGGGAAAAAGGCAAAGAACACGGTGAACACCACCGGCAATGCCATCATGACCTTGGCCTGGATGGGATCCATGGGCGCCGGGTTGAGTTTCTGCTGAATCAGCATGGTCGCACCCATCAGCAGCGGCAGCACGTAGTAGGGGTCGGGCGAAGACAGATCATTCAGCCAGAGCATGAACGGCGCCTGGCGCATCTCCACGCTTTCCAGCAATACCCAGTAGAGCGCAATGAACACCGGTATCTGCACCAGGATCGGCAGGCAACCGCCGAGCGGGTTGATCTTTTCCTTCTTGTACATCTCCATCATGGCCTGGTTGAGCTTTTGCCGGTCATCGCCGTAGCGTTCCTTGAGCGATTTCATGCGCGGCGCCAGCTTGCGCATGTTGGCCATGGAGCGATAACTGGTTTCCGAAAGTTTGTAGAACACCAGCTTGATGAGGATCGTCAGGATGATAATGGCCCAGCCCCAGTTGCCGATCACGCCGTGAATCCAGTCAAGGCCGATGAACAGTGGACGTGACAGCACCGTCAGTACGCCGAAGTCGACGGTGAGCTGCAGTCCCGGCGCTGCCTGCGCCATCGCGTCCTGCAGCTTGGGACCGATAAACAGGCGGTTTGAAAAGTTTTCGGTGGCACCGGGGGCTACCACCCGTTGCGGCGATATCAGTCCGATCACGTAGCGCGCGCCACTGAGCGTCTTGGTGTAGTAGCGATTGGCTTCCCCGGTCTCCGGAATAATGGCGCCGAGAAAATAATGCTGGATCATGGCCGCCCAGCCATCGGTTATGGTGCGGTCGATATTCTCGTCCAGCATGTCATCGAACTTTATTTTTTCGTATTTTTCTTCCGGGCTGTAGAGCACGCCGCCCATGTAGGTATAGATGAAAGAGCTCTGGCCGGTTTCCGCCACCTGGGTGCGCTGCAGCTGGCGATACTGGCGTCCGCGCCAGTCCGCATCACTGCCATTGGTCACGCGGTGTTCCAGGCCGACTTCATAACTGCCACGGTGAAAGGTATACAGCTTGGTGACCTCGACGCCTTCCGCGCTGCGCCAGGTCAGCGGCACCTGCACGCTGTCCGCGCCGTCCGCGAGGCGGTAGCGCGCCTGTTCCGCGGTGTAGACCGCGTGGTGGGTCGGCTCTTCCCCGTCCGGGGTACGCAGACCGGACTGGATCACAAACAGGTTTGGCGGGCTGTCGTTCAACAGCCGGAACGGTTCGGCGCCGGGCTTGGTGCCGACCGGATAGGCAAGCAGATCGGCCTGGCGCAGGTCACCGCCATTGGTATCGAGCACCACACGCAGCAGGTCGGTTTC
>JAUVNM010000043.1 GCA_030599705.1 Gammaproteobacteria bacterium | reverse complement strand
TCACGTGCTTCCGGGTGTTCCAGTTCACCCACATGCAGCAATGCACCACGGGGGTCAGCAACGGTAAAAATACGCGCCTTGCTCTGGTCTGCAACGATTACCCATAGTCTGGACATGATGCCTCCTGGCGAACTGGTTGGCTCTGGTAAACATTTCTTATGCTGATCAATAGTAAACCGAGTTAACGCTTGCCTGTTTGACCAGGATCATGTTTTTGTCCCTGTCAGGCTATAAACGGCGGGCAGTGTCCGACCAGGCCTGAACCCGGGTGGCCGGCGTTCAAGGCAGGGCGCCACTTGCTTCGAGCAGCCGGTTAATTGCCTCCGCAATGGTCTGGTAACCCCTTGCATTCGGGTGTATCCGGTCTGATTTCAAAGTATTGTCAGCCACGACCTCAGCCAGGACTTCTCCTTCGTAGGGCAGTGAATATTCAGCAGCGATCTCGTCATACAGGGGCGCGGCTTCCAGGAACATCAGGGCAGGCTGTGGCACGCCGATGAGGGTGACCGGTATGCCGCGACGTTTGGCCTGATCGATCATCGAGACAAGATTATCCCGTGTTTTCGCTGCGTCAATCCTGCGCAGCAGGTCATTGCCACCGTGGCACAGGATGAGCAGATCGGGCTGGTGTTCTTCCAGCAGCCGGGGCAGGCGTTCCCGCCCCTGTGCCGAGAGTTCACCGGGGACACCGGCGTTGACAACGCGGCGCTTGATCAATTGTTCCAGCCAGACCGGATAGCTGTATTCCCGTGCCGCCCCGGTGCCCCAGGTCAGGCTGTCACCGAAGGCGAGAATAACCGCATCCTGCGACAACGGGGCAATGCGCGGTGCCTCGCCACTGCAGCCGCAGAGCAGCAAGGCCAGGATGAACGCCACCGGTATAGCTTGCGGCCTGCGTGTTATTCGTTGTAATAGCACTTGCATTATCGGAAAATCCACGGTTGGTGTCTTTGCCTGAAGCCGGTGGAGAGACGGGTAATCAGATTCTAGCGGGGTGCTGCAAATGGTTCGAAAACTGTTGTTGCTGGTGGTTCTGGCAGTCTCGGCAACTGCCCGTGCAGACCTGCCGGGAGTGCTGCGCTGGGACGTTGACCGCGGCCTGGAAACTACTTACCAAAGTGTTTACAGGTCTCTGGAAGAAAACAGGTTTTTCGTGGTCTTCGAGCCGAATATCGGGCGTAACCTCGCGGGGTTTGCCGCACGCTGGGGTGACAACTATAACCGCAACGGGCTTGCCGGTATTCGCTCCATGGTGTTTTGCAATGCCTGGTACGCGAATGCAATCAGCAACGTCGAGCCCGGCCTGCTGTCCCTGTGTCCGCTGCATGTCACGTTGTTTCACAAGGCGGGTACCACCAGTGTGGTCTTTGCCCGGCCAACGCACACGGGTGTCGGCAGCAAGGCAGCCGCATTGCTGCAGGAACTGGAGGCGGATGTCAGCAAGGCGATCGGGGCCGGCATTGCGGCAGTAGGACCGGCCCCCGGCCGGGAATAGATTTCCCCGCGAGGCGCGGGTTCAACAGGGGGACAGGAATAGTTTTCCCCGCGAGGCGCGGGTCCTACTGCCACCAGAGCGAAATAGCCGGCACATAGGTCACGATCATCAGCCAGCCCAGCATCATTATCAGGAAGGGAATGGCGGCCCGGAACAGGGTCATGACGGGCCGTTTAAAGCGCTGGCAGGCGATGAACAGGTTGATGCCGACCGGCGGCGTGCTGTAGCCAATTTCCAGGTTTGCCAGGAAAATGATGCCCAGGTGTACCGGGTCAACACCGTAGCTCTTGGCAATCGGGAGGATCAGCGGCACCACGACCACGAGGGCTGAAAAGATATCCATCATGCAGCCCACGATCAGCAGAAAAACATTCAGCAGTATAAGAAACTGCAATTTCGAATCCACATGCAGTTCCATCCAGGCCAGTGCCTTCATCGGAATTTGTGCATCGATCAGCAGATTCGTCAGGCCCATGGCAACACTCAGGATGATGAGAATGCTGCCAACCAGGATGGCCGTGTCCTGGAGTAATGAGAACAGGTGTTTCCCCAGGTGAATTTCCCGGTGAATGACACCTTCGAGCAGCAGTACGTATACGGCAGTACAGGCAGACACCTCGGTTATGGTGACGATACCCCCGAAGATGCCATAGATGACCCCGACAGGCAGCAACAAGTCCCAGATGCTTTCACGCAGTGCCTTTCCCAGCGTGACCACGGAAAACTCGTGCCTTGGTACATTGCATTTTTTGCCCACGTAGAAGCTGTATACAGAAAGGATCAGCATCAGTAACAAGCCCGGCACGATCCCGGCGAGAAACATCTGGTCGATGTTGACATTGGCGACAATGCCATACAGCAGGATGGCGAGACTCGGCGCAAACAGCAGTCCGAGCGACCCGGACGTGGTTAACAGTCCCAGGTTGAAGTGCTCTCCGTAGCCGGCGTGCTTGAGCATGGGAAACATCAGTCCCCCGAGGGCCAGGATAGTGACACCGGAGGCACCGGAGAAGGCAGTGAAAAACGCGCAAGAGGCGATTGCCACGCCGGCCATGCCGCCCGGCAACCAGCCAACGGCGGCGTTGAACAACTGGATCAGGCGTTCGGGGGCGCCGCCGGCCGCCAGCACCACGCCGGCAAAGGTAAACAGCGGGATCGTAGCAAGGTAGGGTGACGATGCCAGCCGGTTCAACTCGATGATCAGCACCACCGGGTCGAGGCCGGCATTGAACGTCGCCAGCAGGCTGCCGCCGGCAAGTACCACAAACAGCGGCAATCCCAGCAGGGCCAGCAGGACCAGCAGGATTACCAGCAGGAACGTCATGTCGACTCGCTGCTTTCCGCGGGACGGAACAGGCCCCCGATCAGGAAGTGCAGGGCCAGCAGCAGGAATCCCAGTGGCGTGACGAGGGCGAGTACCGATGACCAGCGCTCGTGTTCGGCGATGTACTGCCAGTCGTCATACCAGAACCGGGTTGCCGCCCAGGCAAGCACTGCACACAGGGCGCCGGATATCAGATACAGCGGCTGTTTCAGCCGGCGAATGCTTGCCGGTTTCATGAAGACCGTCATCACATCCAGCTTGATATGACGCTGGCTTTCAATTGCCAGGACGGCGCCGAAAAAGGTGACATACAGGACCAGGTAACGTGACAGAACGTCCGCCACGGGAATGCTGGTATGAAAAAGATTTCTTGCCAGTACCTGCCCGAATACCAGTAACAGCAGCAACAGCAACGCTGATCCGGCAATGATCTTTTCCATGCGTATCAATGCATGGCGCAGTCCGGTTACCCAGGCAGGCTCAAAGGGGAGCATTTTCCGGTTTTGGCCCTGCCCGGTATTCCCCCAGCCATGCGTTGACCTGGTCAATGACGGTTTTGGGTATATAACCGCTTCGCATCAGGCTGTCGCTGGCCTTGCGACTGATTTCGGCAACCTCGTCGGTATCGAGGTCTTCCGGATCCAGCACAAACTTCATTCCCTTTTTCCTGAGCAGATCAAGGGCCTCCGCGTTTTCCACGCGTGTTTCCGTGATCAGCCGGTCGCCGATCACTGCGCCGGTAGACTTGAGGAGTTTTTGCAGGTCCTGCGGAAGGTTCTGGTAAAAACGCCGGGAGACGACCAGTGAGCCAATGCCGTTGGCCATGGGGACATTGGTAACGTATTCGGTTTTGGTAAACCACTGGAAGGCAATGGCACCGAGCGGCGGGGTATAGACCGTGTCGACCAGTCCCGTGGAAAGACTGGTATAGACATCGATGATAGACAGCGGGATCGGTGTAATGCCACTGGCATCAAAGAATGCCTTGCCGAGCGGGTCACCCTGCCAGTGCCAGATGCGGCGTTGCTTCAGGTCGTCGATGGAGTAGATCGGTTCCCGGGAGAAAAAGTAGATAAAGCCCACTTCCATCCAGCCGAGCATTTCATAGCCGTTGTCGCGGTAGCCCTGCTGGATTTCCGGCATGAAACGCTCGCGCACGTAGTCGATTTCATCGATGTCCTTGAACAGGAATGGCAGTTCGAGAACCCGTGCCGGCGAATAGAAATGGCCGATGCCATAGCCGGTGAACGCACCGCCCTGCAACTGGCCGAAACGGATTTTCCTGAGCACGTCGGGTTCATCTCCCTGGACGCCGCCCGGGTAGAGCTTGAAGATCAGCCGGCCGCGGCTCTTTTCCCTGACCTCATCGGCCCACTCCTGCAGCAGGTTCATCCAGGTCGTGCCGGCCGGGGCCAGGGTGGCAAATTTCAGTATGTAGGTCCTTTCGGCGGCCAGTGGCGGGCAGGCCAGGCATGCGCACAGTCCCAGCCAGGTGATCAGGCAGCGCAAGCGGTAGTGAAGCTTGCGATTCAAAACCAGTCGTCCTCGAGGGTCAGCAAATGGCGGGCGCGTTGTTTCGCGATACCGTTGACTAACGCCATTTCGGGATACAGGTTGTCCGGCGCCTCGATGATACGGGTCAGCCGTTTGTTGAACCCGGCCTGGTCCAGGCGCTGCCGGTCGAGGAACTCGGCCTGCAGCAGGTCAACGATCAGCAGCCGGTCCTGGTTGATTGCCGCCGCTTTGCTGAAATGTTGCTCGGCAAGCTCATGATTACCGCCGAGCAGGGGCGAGCGTCCGCCGTAATACACACCGAAGAACATGTGCGCGCCGCCATAGTAAAAGTCGTCGTCCAGCTCAAGTACGCGCTGCATCATGATGGCGACACTGGATAACTCGATAATGCCCGTTAGTTGATCGCGGTTCAGGTCGATCCATTTGCCGAGGCAGGACGCCGTCCAGAACAGGGCAGGAACGGACTTCTTGCCGGCCTTGCCAATGGCGGTCTCCAGGTCAGCCGGTGACATTGATTCGGGGTTCACCTGGATTCCGGTGTCTTGCAGGGCCTGTAGCGCGTGGTCATAGCAGCGCCGGTAAAACCGCGACGCCCGGTCCCTGTTTTCCAGCTCGATAAAACCGAAGGCATAACCATAGAAGCCCTCGGCGGCGTAGAGGCGCATCACGGTATTGCCCGGGTCCTCGATGAGCATGCCTTCGATCAGTTTCAGGTTGGCAGGCATGGCCTCCCGGGCCAGGTCGAGATCCGTTTCCCGGTTCATGGTCTCGACACTGCTGTCCATGATCGACTCGGTGCCCTTGACGACCATCTTGCCCGTGGAGCAGGCCGACAGCAGCAGGGTTGCCAGGATGCCGGGCAGCAGTTTCAGGTGAACGTGTCGTGTTGTGGCCATGTGGCGTGATTGTGATTGTTATTCAGGTACGGCTGACGACCTCAGATTAGCATGATTTCCAGAACTTTTTCATAGACCAGCGAGAGATTTTCGAGATGGTCAATATTTACGTTTTCATTGACCTGGTGGATGGTGGCATTGGACGGACCCAGTTCGACCACCTGGGAGCCGGTCGGGGCAATAAAACGCCCGTCCGAGGTGCCGCCACTGGTGGATAGTTCGGTTTCCAGGCCGGTAACGTCCCGGATGGCGCTGCTGACGGCGGTTACCAGTGCGCCCGGTTCGGTCTGGAACGGCTGGCCGGACAGCGTCCAGTCTAGCTCGCAGTCAAGACCGTGCCCCGAGAGAATGTCCTGGATGCGCGCTTGCAGGGACGCGGCGCTCGACGCGGTGGAGAAGCGCAGGTTGAAGTCCAGTTCCAGGGTTCCGGGTATAACATTGCTGGCGCCCGTGCCGGCCCGGATATTGGATATCTGGAAGGTTGTCGGCGGGAAGTGGTCATTGCCCTGGTCCCACTCGGTTGCCGCGAGTTCGGCAAGCGCCGGTGCAGCACGGTGGATCGGGTTCTCGGCAAGGTGCGGGTAGGCGACATGGCCCTGCCGGCCATGGACCGTGAGTGTCCCGTTCAATGAACCCCGGCGCCCGATCTTGATCATGTCTCCGAGCTGCTGCTGGCTGGAGGGTTCGCCGACCAGGCACCAGTCAATGTTCTCGCCACGCCCGGCCAGCCATTCAACTACCTTGACGGTACCGTCAACGGCTGGCCCTTCCTCGTCACTGGTAATGAGAAACGCAATGGAACCCGCGTGTTTGTCATGAATCGCAAGGAAGCGTTCACAGGCCGTGACCATGGCGGCGATACTGCCCTTCATGTCGGCCGCACCGCGTCCATAGAGAAGACCGTCACGGATGTCCGGCCGGAACGGGTCCGAGGCCCATTCCTGCAGCGGGCCGGGCGGCACCACGTCGGTATGTCCGGCAAATACGAACAGCGGCCCGTCGCTGCCATGGCGTGCCCAGAGGTTGTCCACGTCACCGAAGCGCAAGTGTTCGATTTGAAATCCCAGCGGCTCCAGCCGTGTGGCAAGCAGTTGCTGGCAGCCCTGGTCGTCCGGTGTGACCGACGCGCGTTGAATCAGCTCACAGGCCAGTTCCAGTGTGGGTGTCATGGCTGCGCGAGGTTATCGGTTACACCACACTAGATATCTCTCAGCAATTCGTTGATGCCGACCTTGGAACGGGTCTTCTCGTCGACGCGCTTGACGATGACGGCACAATAGAGGCTGTACTTGCCGTCCTTTGACGGCAGGTTGCCGGAGACTACTACCGAGCCGGCCGGCACGCGCCCGTACAGGACTTCGTCCGTGGTGCGGTCATAGATACGCGTACTCTGGCCGATGTACACACCCATGGAGATGACCGAGCCTGCCTCGACAATCACGCCTTCGACCACCTCGGAGCGGGCGCCGATGAAGCAGTTGTCCTCGATGATGGTCGGCGCCGCCTGGACTGGCTCGAGCACGCCGCCAATGCCGACACCGCCGGATAGATGTACGTTCTTGCCGATCTGGGCGCAGGAACCGACCGTGGCCCAGGTGTCGACCATGGTGCCGCTGTCGACCCGGGCGCCGATGTTCACGTAGCAGGGCATCAGCACGGCGCCGGACGCGATATACGAACCCCTGCGCGCCGTGGCCGGTGGTACGACGCGGACCCCGCCTTCGCGGAACTCATGAGAATTCATGTCGGCGTATTTCGAAGGCACCTTGTCGTAGTAATTGGTGAACCCGCCCTTGATGAAATTGTTGTCCTCGATCCGGAACGACAGCAGTACGGCCTTTTTCAGCCAGTCATTGACGACCCATTGCCCGTCCTGCTTCTCTGCGACCCGGGCCACGCCGCGGTCGAGCATGTCAATGGCTTCCAGCGTGGCTTCCTTGACATGGGTTTCCACGCTGCGCGGGGTAATGTCGGCACGTCGTTCGAAGGCTTCTTCAATCGTCGCCTGTATGTCACTCATGAAACTTTGCTCCCTGGGAGTTGCTGTTGTCTTATGTAGCGGATAATAACTTAGCCGCCGGCAAGATACGATGTAATGCGTCCGGCGGCCTCGACGCAGTCAGCAATCGGGGCGACCAGCGCCATGCGCACGTGGCCCTGCCCCGGGTTACACCCGTTCGCGGTCCGTGACAGGTAACTGCCCGGCAGCACGGCGACATTCTGTTGTGCCAGCAGGTCACGGGCAAACTCGCAATCATCCCCCGGTGTGACCGGCCAGAGATAAAATCCGGCGGGCGGCCGCATTACCTCGAGCACCGGGTCCAGGATGTCGAGCACGGCCCGGAACTTGTCCCGGTACAACGCGCGGTTCTCGATCACATGTGCCTCGTCTCCCCAGGCGCAAATGCTCGCGGCCTGGGTGGCCGGCGGCATGGCGCAGCCGTGGTAGGTACGGTAACGCAGAAAGCCACTGACCAGCCGGTCATCACCTGCGACGAAGCCGGAGCGCAGACCGGGGGCATTGGAGCGTTTGGACAGGCTGTGGAACACCAGGCAGCGGCGCCAGTCATCACGGCCCATGGCCGCTGCGGCCTGCAGCAGTCCCGTTGGCGGCTGGTCCTCATCGAGATAGATTTCCGAGTAACACTCGTCCGAGGCGATGATGAAATCATGCCGGTCGGCGAGTGCGATCAGGTGTTGCAGGGCCGCGCTATCCATGACCGCGCCGGTCGGGTTACCCGGTGTGCAGATATAAACCAGCTGGCAGCGCGACCAGAGCGTATCAGGCACGGCATCGAAGTCCGGCAGGTAACCGGTATCGATCGTGGTATTCAGGAACACCGGTTGCGCACCGGCGAGCAGGGCCGCGCCTTCGTAGATCTGGTAAAACGGGTTCGGCATCAGCACCACCGGATCCTGCGCGCGGTCGACCAGACATTGGGCAATGGCGAACAGGGCCTCCCGGGTGCCGTTGACCGGCAACACGTGCTGCTCCGGGTCGATACTGGCTTCCGGCAGCTTGAAGCGCCGCGTCAACCAGGTCGCGATGGCCGCGCGCAATTCCCTCCGCCCGCGGGTGAGCGGGTAGTTCGACAGCCCGTGCAGGTGGGTGATCACGGCTTCCGTGATGAAGCCCGGTGTGGGATGCTTCGGCTCGCCGATGGACAGCGCGATCGGCGCCAGCCCGGCAGGCGGTACAATGCCGGCTGTCAGTCTTGCCAGGCGTTCGAACGGGTAGGGCTGCAGGCGTTCCAGGTCCGGGTTCATGCGTGGTCGGATAAAGGTAGATGTTATAGGGGCAGTTAACAGTGCAGATTTTCAGGTGTTTTCAAAAGCCGTGAGTATACGGTAACCCGTGAACACGGCCAAACAAGCACCCCGGTTGTTACCGGTCTTCAGCCTGCTGTTTACCGCGACGCTCTGGGGGTTCGTCTGGTACCCGTTGCGCCTGCTGGAAGGCCAGGGACTGGCCGGCCCGTGGAGTGCATTGATCAGTTACGGCGCCGCACTGCTGGTATGCAGCTGGGTTCTTGTTCGCAATCGTCAGCAGCTGCCGGGAAATTACCGTTACCTGTTGTTCATGAGTGTGGCCGCCGGCTGGTGCAATGTGGCCTTTATCATGGCGGTGCTGGACGGGACGGTGGTTCGCGTGCTGCTGCTGTTCTACCTGTCACCGTTCTGGGCGGTATGTCTCGGCTGGCTGATGCTGGGAGAGCGGCTCGATGGTAAATCGTTGCTGGTGTTTGGCGTTGCCGTTTGCGGCGCCATGGTCATGCTCTGGGACGAGCGCATCGGCTTGCCCTGGCCGCGTGGCGGCCCGGACTGGCTGGCGGTGTCGGCGGGGTTTGCCTTTGCGTTGAGTAATGTGTACGTGCGCAAGATGCAGGTGGTCGGTATCTGGGTCAAGTCGGTCAGCTGCTGGGTCGGTGTGGTGCTGGTTGCTGTTGCCTGGATTGTGGTTGCAGGTGCCGGCACTCCGG
>JAUVNM010000074.1 GCA_030599705.1 Gammaproteobacteria bacterium | reverse complement strand
TCAACAGCCATTGCACGTCGATCCAGCTGACTGCCCCGGCTGGCTGGCTGAGAAGCGGGCAACCTTTGTGACTCTGAAGGCTGCCGGAGTCCTGCGCGGCTGCATCGGCACGCTCCATGCGCATACCTCGCTGTGTGCGGACGTGACCGGCAACGCCTGGGCTGCCGCTTCCAGGGACCCGCGTTTCAGGCCGGTGACAACGGCAGAACTTTCCGGCCTGGAGATCCAGATATCGATCCTGGGAATACCGGAACCGATGACATTCGATTCGGAACAGGACCTTGCAAGCCAGTTGCGCCCCGGTATTGACGGACTGATCCTCAGGGACCGGTCGGCCACCGGGACATTTCTGCCGGCGGTCTGGGAATCACTTTCGGAACCCGGCAGCTTTCTGCAGCACCTGAAGCGGAAGGCCGGTCTGGAGGCGGATTACTGGTCCGCCACCATCGAAATCAGCCGCTATACCACGGAGTCGTTTGCTGCGAAGCTGAAGGATATCGAGCGCTGCAGGTTCCAGCTATTGGCCGAATAAATTCGGCCCTACTGATCGGGTTGTAGGGCCGAATTCATTCGGCCAACAGATTCTAGCGCGTGGAGAGATTGAAACAGGTCACAACCAGGCTGATCAGCAGGGCCATCAGCAAAATATCCCTGAATGATTGCCTGCCATTATGTGGTTCCCGGTTGCGTGCATTCGGAGGCCCGCCGCGCAGCAGGTGTCTGAATAATTCTGTAATACTGTCCGACCGGCGTCGCTCCTTTCCTGACCGGCGTTCCCGGCCGGACGTTTGTGCGGGTCTGTTTCGACGCCGTTCTGATATGCGTTCATCATATTCGATACGCGCCATGACAAGCTTGTGGTAGTCATCCCAGCCCTCCAACCCGGACAGCTCCGCGGGCAACAACTCCGGGAATTCAGTAACCGGCTGCCATTTGTCGCCATTCCGGCTCAGCTCATCATTCAGGCGTATCCTGCCAAGCAGGATATAACGTGATACACATTCATCCTCAAAAGGCCCCCTGACGGTACCGTTGCGTCTTGCGTACCACCCGTGCGCTTCATAACTGCGGGGCATCATTCCGGGTCAGCCGTCGGTCAATCAGCCAGCCAGTCCTCCATGCGCGCCCGCAGACGAATCAGGGCCTGGCCGTGAATCTGGCAGACGCGCGATTCGCTGACACCGAGAATCTCGCCAATTTCCCTCAGGTTAAGCTCCTCGTCATAGTAGAGGGCCATGATCAAGCGTTCACGCTCCGGCAGCCCCTTGATCGCCGTTGCAAGCCCTTCCTTGAAATCACTCTTTTGCAGGTTCTCATACGGCTGGTTGGTCTGCCGGTCCGGACTTACGAATCCCTCATCACCCAGTGTCCCTGGATCCTCAAAGCTGAAAATCCTGCAGCCGGTCGCGTCCTGCAATATCTTGTGATATTCATTCAGGTTAATCCCCATGACCTCGGCGACCTCCACATCACGAGCATCACGGCCCTTCTCGTTTTCAATTTTGCGAACCGCCTCGGCAACCTCGCGAGCCTTGCGGTGCACCGAACGCGGAGTCCAGTCAGTGCGCCTGATCTCATCGAGCATGGACCCGCGAATCCTGATTCCGGCATAGGTTTCGAAACTGGCGCCCTGTTCGGGGTCAAAATTACGGGATGCCTCGATCAGGCCAATCATCCCGGCCTGAATCAGGTCATCGGCCTGCACGCTGGGCGGCAACCTGCTCATCAGGTGATAGGCTATTCTCTTTACCAGTGTTGCATGGTTAACAACGAGTTCATTACAGCGATCCTGGTCCAGGTTTTTTGCTGTATTACCTTTCATGACAATACCTCCCTCTCGACATTATTTTGCTGAAGCATACGTTCTACAAAAAATTCAAGCTGACCATGCGGCAACCCGGGACGGCGCCAGCTGATTACACGGCGCGCAAGGTTGTTGATAGCAACGGCAGATCCGGATCCGGGATAGACATTGATTACTGCCTGTCGTCCGGATACAGCCTTGCGCAGCAAATCATCACGCGGCACATAGCCGGCATAGGAAATGACGATGTCCTGATCATCACCAAGCAAGTCCAGGACTCTCCTGAATAACTCACTGCCATCCCTGGCTGTGAACACCATGTTTGCCAGAACATGGAAGTGTGCAATGGCATTCGTCTTGTTCAGGTGCCTGATCTGCGCCACACAGTCCCGGATCGAGGCCGGTTCATTATCAGTAACCACCAGGACCTGGCTGGATGCGCGGCAAAAACTGGTAACACTTGCGGATATACCACCGGATGTATCGATCACAAGCGAGTCAATTCGGCCTTTCAACTCACTGAAAGCATGAACCAGTCCGGCACATTCCACCGCACCAAGTTCTGAAAGATCCTTGTTGCCCGAGGCGGCCGGCACAATCAGCAGTCCGTCAGGACCTTCAACAAGTATTTCTTCAAGACTGCAATTCCCCTTGAGAACATCCAGTACGTTGACATTGACATTGAGGCCGAGCAGTTCATCAATATTGGCCATACCAAGGTCGGCATCCAGCAGCAGGGTGTTGTGACCGGCCTTTGCCAGCGCCAGTGCCAGGTTGATCGCAATCGTTGTTTTACCAACACCGCCCTTGCCGCTGGTGACTGCAATCGTCTGGACCGCCGTCTTGTTTATGGATGTCCCGACGCAGGCCGGGCCCAGTTTCACCTCAGCCAGGCGCATGGCAGCTACCCCTGTTCATTGCTGGCCCGGTGACGCTACGGGATAACCGCTGCGTGCATGAAGGTTCCAAATCGAACTTCCGGGTTGTGCGGTCTGCTTGCATGCAATTCACAGTTGCAACATGCATACCAACCCCCGTTTAGCGACGGGATCTAACCCGGGAGAACCTATAACCAACTGTTTCTACTAGGAGTTAATTACTATCAGAAACGCAGGAGAAAAACTGTGCGGCATGACGGAATTTTGGCAGATGGGCCTGAAGCAGGCCGGAACGCCAGAAATCCAACACAGAAAAAGAGGTTATGCGCGCCCGCCGTAACGGGTGACTACTCGGGGCCCGCAACAGGGGCTTACAGCAGGACCGGCCGGGACAGCCATTCAGAGAAGCTGTCTTCCGGCAGGGGTTGACTGATATGAAAGCCCTGGGCCGCATCACAGCCGAGATTATTAAGCATCTTCCAGGCCATGCTGTGTTCCACTCCCTCGGCCACAATCTTGTAGCCAAGATTGTGGCCGAGATCAATAATGGACCTGACAATGGCGATATCCTGATTGTCGAATGCCACATCCATAATGAAAGACTGGTCTATCTTCAGGGTGTGTACCGGGAGTTTTTTCAGATAGGAAAGCGATGAATAGCCGGTTCCGAAATCGTCGATGGCAATGGTAACCCCGAATTCTCCCAGCCGTTCCAGCACTTTCCAGGCGCGCTCGAGATCCATCATCAGGGTTGCCTCGGTGATCTCTATTTCAAGGTACTCACCACTTACGCCGGCGGCCTGCAGGGCTTCCTCGATCTTCCCGGCCAGCCCCGGATTCTGAAAAGACCGGGCAGAAACATTGACGGCAACCGGAATAGTCTGGCCGTTACAGCTCCACTGTTTGCACTGCTGCAAGGCAGTGATCAGGACCCAGTCGGTTATTGGCGAGATCATGCCAAGTTGCTCGGCAACCGGGATAATCCTTTGTGGCAGAACGATACCTTCAGTCGGATGTTGCCAGCGCAGCAGCGCCTCGGCGCCGGTGATCCGCGATGTCCTGAGATCTACCTGCGGCTGGTAATACAACTCGAACTCGTTATTGTCCAGCGCGCCCTGTATCTGGCCTGAATAGCGCAGCTGCTCTGCCGGGCTGACATCACTGACCGGGTTATAAAACTGGTATGGCAAGCCGTTGCGCTTGGCGCGATACATGGCCGTCTCGGCATTGACCAGCAGGGATTCCTCATTCGTTCCATGATCAGGAAAACACGAAACCCCCAGGGTAAGGTTGACGCAAAGCTGCTTGTCAGCACAGTTGAACGGTATATCGAAGCAGTCGAGCACTTGCGTTATGACCCTTTCTGAAGCTGCCCTGGCATCGTTGTCCGGCTGCAACAGGATGCCGAACTGGTCACCGCCCAGCCGCGCCAGTGAATCGGACTCCCGTACCACGGACCGCAGGCGTTCCGCGATATCCCTCAACAGCGCATCACCGACTTCCCTGCCGAGGGTGTCGTTATACATCTTGAACTGGTTGATATCGAGTGAAATGACCGCGACCTGTGATCCGGGGATACGCCGTGACGCAGCCAGCGCCAGATTAAGATGATCCATCCATAGCGTGCGGTTTGGCAGTTTCGTCAGGCTGTCCGTGGTACTCAGCTGCTCAAGCTGTTTGCGCTCGCTGATAATCTTGTCAATATCCTCCAGCATGCAGTGTATTTCCGTCGTTCGCCCACGCTGGTTCAGGGAGGGATACAGCGACAGCCGATACCAGTGCTCAGGGGCCCCAGCCAGTGACATGCGGGCTTCGGCGGATGCATCGTGGCCGTTCACTGCATGCTGCCATGTGGTAAGCAATAACGGCTGGTCCTCCCGGTGAACCTGGTGGAGAAACGGATAGGGAACTTCCATGGCGTCACAAAACAGCTTCTGCAGCGGGTAACTGGCATACAGTAATTCATTCTTCCTGATATCAACGCTCCAGAACAATTGCGGCAAACCGGCAAGCAATTGCTCTGCCCTGGCATACTGACCGGCAATATGCGCTACCTCCTTGCCTGCGGTCTCCAGCAAGGTACCCCAGTAGCCTTCTGTCATGAGTCCCAGGTCCCGAATAGCAAGTTTCAGCAACGCGGAACCCAGTCTGGCGCGGTCCGGGCGCTGCAATCCCGACTTGCCAACAAGCTCGCGCAGGAAATCGAGAAACAGGCGATAGCCCCCGGCTACCCAGACCGGCTTGATCCCGCGTTCGAGGTGCTGCCTGCCCATTTCAACGAGCTGCAGTTCACGCCCCTTTAGCCCGCCTGCATTGAACAGGTCGAGCATGAAGGTGAGCTCGTTGCGTATCAGTTCGCTTACCTCACCTCCGTTACGCTCATACGCGTACAGGACATCCGCAATATCCGGGTTGTCAAAAAGATAGTTGTAAAAGATTTCAGCGAATGTGGCCGAGCCTGATGCCAGCATGTCGCGGTACTGTGCCAGACATTCAATGTCGTCGTCAGTAATGTGAAAGACGTAATTGTAGTCCTTTGCTGAACAACCGGATCCGGAGAGCTGACCTGAAGCGTCAGTTGATGGCTTTCTGTGCTTCTTGCGCCGGTCTTTGTCTGTTGCAGTCATCAGGTTTCTGTATTTATAGTTATCAGGCACGCCGGGAAGTATTGTTCAGGCGTACCCGCTGAATCTGTCACGCGCCGCACACAACAAGTCCTGCGGTGCGGCCACAACCTGCTGAAAAAATCAGTAACCGAGAAACAACTTGTGATGTCAGACTTGTTATTGTATAGCGCAGAAGCTAGCACAGCTGAGGGTCATGATAAAGCCCTGCAACTGATTTAATTGATGGAAGGCTTGTGGAAAAACCGGCGCGGAAAGCCAACCGTCAGAGTCATGACGCAACTGAATTTCTCTGCAGGCCGTACTTGCGCAGTTTTTCTACCAGGGTTGTGCGCCGCATGCCAAGGCGCTTGGCCGCATGCGCCACCACACCGCGGGAATCACTCAGCGCCTGCTTGATGTAGTTTATTTCAAGGCTGCTGAGGTGTGCTTTCAGATTCAGACCATTTCTCGGCAGTCGCGGATCCAGGTCATCAGACGTTACCGGTGTTCCGATCATGGCATCGCCGATCATCTCTGCATCGATTTCAGCGTCTAACCTGAATTTTTCGGGTAAAGCGTCCGCCTCCACCACGCCGTAGGGATGCAGAATCACCAGCCGCTCGACCAGGTTGGCAAGCTCCCTGACATTGCCAGGCCAGTTGTACTGACAAAGCGCATAGATTGCGCCGGGTGAAAGCCTGACGGACCCCCTTTTCTCATGCTCGATACGCCGGACCAGTTCGTTTACCAGCAAGGGGATATCCTCAACGCGGTCACGCAGGGGCGGCATATCAATCGGAAAGACATTCAGACGGTAATACAGATCTTCGCGAAACTCGCCATCCTTGATCGCACTTTCAAGGTCCCGATGGGTTGCCGCAATAATACGCACGTTGGTCCTGTTGCTTTTATTGGACCCGACTTTCTCAAAAGTCCTCTCCTGCAGAACGCGCAGGATCTTGACCTGCATGTTCAGGCTCATGTCGCCGATTTCATCCAGAAACAGGGTCCCGCCTTCGGCCATGGCAAAGCGGCCATCGCGGTTGCTGATGGCACCGGTAAATGCCCCCTTTTCGTGTCCGAACAGTTCGGATTCCAGCAAATCTCCCGGAATCGCGCCACAGTTGACCGGTACGAAGGGCTGCTCGCGGCGCACAGAGTGATAGTGCAGATTTCTGGCGACCACTTCCTTGCCGGTGCCCGACTCGCCCAGGATCAGCACGTTGGCCTCGCTGTCAGCTACCTGTTCGATGAGTTTCCTGACGTGCTGTATTGTGCGGCTGCTGCCTACCAGGCTGCGGAACAGGTCAACCGGCCGGTGTTCCCCGTCCGCATGCTGGCGGGATTCGCTGTATACCTCGGCCTGGTGCATGGCACTGGTCAGCTGGGTGTAGTTCGGCGGGATTTCTAGCCGCCCGAGGATGCAGGATGCGGCGTCGATCGCCACGGTTGGCTCCCTGCCCTTCTCTGCTAACAGATACACCGGCAGGTGCTCGTTGTATTGATGGATATCGTTTAACAGCCCCGCGAGCATCCCCTCTTCCGTGCAGGAACCGATGAGGACAGCCAGGATATCCCGGGTTTCCTCGGTGGCATTCCTCCATTCCGAGGTAACTTCTACCAGTACGGGTGAATAATTGATGAACTTGAGAACCGACTGCAGCTCTTTCGCATTCTCGGAATCAGCCTCTATAATCAGGACCTTGGGATCGTTGAGCATTTATTTTTCCAGAAGTTCTACCCAGCTATGTGCTTATTCTGGGTACCTGATGTTATGTGTTTTCCCTGAATTCCCGGGATAGTACCTATTGAATCCAGGTAAAGTCAAAACCGGCCCGCGTAACGGGCACCGCCGGTTACCCAGGTAATTCAGCAAGTTATAATATTGTCCGCCCCGGTGGTTTTTATAATGGCAACCCCCGGTCCGTATTATAGCAGCAGAATGCCTCAGAGTTCCCGGGCAAGGCGGCGCTGGTTTCTGCAGTTCCGATCACAACGGACCACGTGCGACTACACATAGAGGGGAAACCGGCGGCTGCCGGATCAGGTTAGTATCGGCATGACCCGGGGTTTCTTAAGCGGGATTACTGCGTCATTGAATTGTCACTTTGTGCATTCAGCCACAATATTTTACTAAACTCACTGATTCAGCAGACGATAACTTTTATGAGTCAGAGATGACATAACAATTCACCAGTCGCAACACCCAAAAATAACGCAGGTTACCCTATGCAGAATCCATTACCGTATGCACTCACCACAGATGCTCTACGCATCAGCACAATTCGTGACCAGTTGGCAGAGGATGCATACGTCGTCAATCCACAGCAAATCGCCAGCAAGGTCATCGACCTGGAAATTGCATTCAGCAAATCCCGCATGTTCGGCATGCAGACTACCTATCGCGCCTGATCTGCAACCCATGGCTTGCCTGTATAGAACTGGCGCCGCCGAGGGTGTTAGAATTCTTTTTTTCTACAATCGGTAAATCACTGGCTTGCCATACACGGGGCCGTAGCTCAGCTGGGAGATCGTCGCGTTCGCAATGCGAAGGTCGGGAGTTCGATCCTCCTCGGCTCCACCATTTC
>JAUVNM010000153.1 GCA_030599705.1 Gammaproteobacteria bacterium | reverse complement strand
GGCGGCATCCTCGGTACTCTGTGTGCCGGGCTGTTCGTCGGTACGCTGGGCGGTATCGGGCTGGCCGAGGGCATGACCACTGGCGGCCAGGTCTGGGTGCAGTTTATCGGTGCGGGCGCGACCCTGCTCTGGTGTGCTGTCGCGACCTGGATCATTCTCAAGGTGGTCGATGTGGTGATCGGGCTGCGGGTGAACGAGGAAGAGGAAACCCAGGGCCTCGACATCGTGCTGCACGACGAGACGGGTTACAACCTGTAAAGGCTGTTACCTTTGGTTGTAAAAAACGGGCGCTTTGTGCCCGTTTTTTATTGAATAATATTCACCCCAGAGACGCAGAGAAAAGAAAGAAATATGATCCTGAATTTCGTCATCCCCGCGCAGGCGGGGATCCATTAACACAGGTGTTAAATAATACCGAAGATGTTGAAGAATGCCGGGACTAAGTGGATGATTTTTGTATGGGGTGTTCATGGATTCCCGCCTGCGCGGGAATGACGGTCCGGTCAGAGCTTCTTGTGACTCCCGTCGCAAAACGGCTGGTCACTGCTGTACTTGCAGCCACACAGCCAGGTCTTGCGGGCCTCGGTAATTTCAAACTTCACCGGGGTGAAATCCGTCCCCTTGTGGGAACCGTCGCAGAACGGCTGGGTCTTCGAACGGCCGCAGGCACACCACCAGTAGGTGCCTGGTTCGAGTTCCTGTTCATAAGGTGCTTTTTGTGCAATTGTGGGCTCTGACATAATGGTCTCGCGTGTAACCAGGTGACATTCCGCATTGAGTAAAACACCGCCACTGCTGCAAATCAAGAATCTTCGCCGGCTGATGCTCGGCCCGGTGTCGCTGGACGTCGATGTCGGCGACTGCGTGTGCATCACCGGGTCTTCGGGTACCGGCAAGTCGCAGCTGTTGCGCGCGCTGGCCGATCTCGATCCGCACGACGGCCAGGTGTGGCTTGGCAGCCGGGCCTGTAGCGCAATGCCCCCTGATGAGTGGCGGGCGGCCGTCGGGCTGCTGCCACCGGAAAGCGGCTGGTGGCTGCCGGGTGTTCTGGAGCATTTTCATAACGGCATGCCGGTGCCGCTGGATCGCGTTGGCCTGACCACGGCGATCCTCGACAAGCCGGTCACGCAGTTATCGAGCGGCGAGCGCCAGCGCCTGGCCCTGTTGCGGTTGCTGGCCAACCGGCCGCGCGTGCTGTTGCTGGACGAACCTACTGCGAACCTTGACCCGGAAAATACCCGGCGCATCGAGGCGGTTGTCACGGCATACCGGCGTGAACACGATGCTGCGGTCATCTGGATCAGTCACGACAGCGAGCAGGTCAAACGCATTGCGAACCGGCACTTGGAACTGATCGACGGTGAACTGCAGGAACAGGAAATGGAGTGGGCGCCGTGGTTACACTGAGCATCGCCGATCTTGTCATCGCCGCGTTGCTGGTGCTGCTGCTGGCACTATTGTCGCTGTGGCAGCGCGCCGCCATCAGCCGGCAACTGGTGATTGCTGCCGTACGCACGGCCGTTCAGCTTGCCCTGATCGGGCTGGTGCTGGAAACGCTGTTCGCCAATGCCCGGCTTGGCTGGGTCACCCTGCTGGCGCTGGGTATGCTGCTGATTGCCGGTCGCGAGGTAATGGCGCGCCAGGAACGCCGCTTCACCGGCTGGTGGGGTTACGCCATCGGCACGGTATCGATGTTCCTGTCCTCGTTCGCGGTCACCGTGTTTGCACTGGTCGTGATTCTCGGCAGTGACCCCTGGTATGCGCCGCAGTACGCCATCCCGCTGCTGGGTATGCTGCTCGGTAACACCATGAACGGCATTGCCATCGCCATGGACCGGTTGACCAGCGCGGCCTGGGAGAAGCGCAACATCATCGAGGCGCGCCTGATACTGGGTGAGCGCTGGGACCGGGCGGTGTCCGACCTGCGCGTGCAGGCGGTGCGCAGCGGCATGATACCGATTATCAACGCCATGGCTGCGGCCGGTATCGTCAGCCTGCCGGGCATGATGACCGGCCAGATACTCGCCGGTATCCCACCGGTCGAGGCAGTCAAGTACCAGATCCTGATTATGTTCCTGATCGCAGTGGGGACCGGGCTGGGCACGCTGGCCGCGGTGACCATTGGCTCCCGGCACCTGTTCGACGAGCGCCAGCGATTGTGCCTCGAGCGGTTGCGATCCGGTTAATCTGGAGCAAGCATAACTTGATGATGAACTATCCTGTTGTGCAGCATATTGTCCCGGTCGCGTTCCTGTTTGCACTGTGGACCGCACCCGCGGTTGCCGAGATCTACAAGTGCCGGGATACCAATGGCAGGACCCAGTATGCTGACAAGCCTTGCGCGGGGGAATCCAGCGTGTTTACGCCGAAGCAGGCCCCAGTCGTTGATGCAGACAGGGATGAGCGCAGGCAAAAGACCCGCAAGCTGCTGAATGCAATGGAGGCGGAGCGTAGCCTGGAGAAAAAGGCCGCCGCGGAGCAGCAGGCGGAGAAAGAGCGCCGGCAACGCAACTGCGACAACGCGCGTAACTACTACCGACAAATTACCATTGCCAGTCAGCTCTATGACCTGGACAAGGAAGGTAACCGTTTCATCCTGAATGATGCGCAGCGCGCACAATCGACCGAACAGGCCCGTGCTGCTGTGGAACGGTGGTGCAACGAGTACTAATCCAGCGCCTTGTGGAAAAATTCCGGTGCGGCCAGTGCGGCCTGGTGGATCGCGGCATTGTAGTACGCTGTCTGCAGGTGGCTGTGGCCGGCATCCTGTCCCCGGTACGTCTCTGACAGGAGCTGCTTGCCGGCCAGTGTCGCGGTCCACCAGCCGGACGGGTAGCTCGGTTGGGGAAAGAACAATGTCTGCACGTCATTGAAACCCGTGCTCCGCATGCGCTTGCGCATCGGGTTGATGATGTCCATGTGAAACAGCGGTGATTCGCTCTGTTGAACCAGGATGCCCGTGTTGCCGAGTGCGCGGTGGCAGTCGCGGTAAAATTCCTCGGTATACAGGCCCGTGGCCGGACCGATCGGGTCGGTGCTGTCGACGATGATGACATCCGCACAGCCCGCGTCCGCCGCTTGCATCCATGCTATACCATCCTCAAAGAGAAAATCGGCGCGCGTGTCATTGTTGGAAACGCACAGTTCGGGAAAGAATTCCTCGGCCAGCCGCGTGACCCGCTCATCGATATCGACCTGCAGGACACGGGTGACCCGGCCATGTTTCAGTACCTCGCGCAGCGTGCCGCAGTCACCGCCGCCGATGATCACCACGTTTTCCGGTGACGGGTGCGAGAACAGTACCGGGTGCGCCATCATTTCATGGTAGATAAAGTTGTCACGCGCCGTCAGCATGACGAAACCGTCAATCACCATAAGGTTGCCGAACCATTCCGTCGCATAGATTTCAATGCGCTGGAATGGCGTCTGTTCATTATGCAGTTTTTCCCGGATCTTCATCGAGAAGGCGGAACCGCCTTCCTCGCAGATCTCGGTAAACCACTGGTTCCTGTCCATTGTGTGCAGCGTCCCGGTTGTTGTCCCGCTATTGTCCAGCGACAGGTCTGTTCAATCAATCCCGGACCCGGTTTCATGGATCATGTTATCTTCGTTGCCTGCAAGCGAACGGCACACACAGACCGGAGGTAACCACATGAAAACCGGCATCATCGGGCTCGGCGCCATGGGCGCCCCCATGGCGCGCAACCTGCACAGGGCCGGACACCTGTCCGCATTCTGGAACCGCACCCCCGGGACGGCCGCGGCACTGGCCCGGGACCTCGACCTCGATGCGGCCGCCGACCCGCAGGCGCTGGCCGGCCAGTGCGCGCTGATCATCCTGTCGGTGTCGGCGGACACCGACGTGCTCGAGGTGATCGATGCGCTGCTGCCCGGCCTGCAACCCGATAGCGTGGTGATCGATACTTCTACCGTCAGCCGCGAGACCGCGTGCGCCGCCGCGGAGCGGTTACAGGAGGCTGCTTGCCAGTTTCTCGATGCACCGGTGTCCGGCGGCATCGAGGGGGCGCGCAACGGCACGCTCGCCATGATGGTGGGTGGCGCTGTCGGGGTGCTGGACCGGGTGCGGCCGGTACTCGAGGCCATCGCCGGGCGCGTCGAGCACATGGGCCCGGTCGGGGCCGGGCAGGCGACCAAGGCGGTCAACCAGGTAATGGCGGCCGGCATCAACCAGGCAGTCACCGAGGCGCTGGCCTTCGCGCAGGCCCTCGAGCTGCCGCTCGACAAGGTCATCGACGTGGTCGGCTCGGGCGCGGCCGGCAACTGGTTCCTCAACCACCGCGGCCCGGCCATGACCCGCGGTAAGTTCGATCCCGGTTTTCGCGTGGCGCTGCACCACAAGGACCTCGCCATCTGCAAGCAGATGGCCGCACAGTTTGATGTCGCCCTGCCGGTCATAGAGATGACCCTGATCCACTACCGCCGGCTGATGGAGGCGGGCTTTGGTGACGAGGACATCTCTGCGCTGTTCAGGGAGAAGCAGGCCTTGTTCCCGGCAGGAAACGACCGTCCAAAACATCTCTGATATCCAGAGTAATCTGCTCTGAAGATGTTGTACATGGTATCCGGTCAGGAAACCTTCTTCAGCTCTTCCCGAATAATGCGGCGCAGGGTTGTTTCGTCCAGCGGCGTACCGGCGTTTGCCAGGTGCTCGCCAAGCGCCTCGTTTATGCGAGTAGACCGCCTGGTGAAGTGCACGGCCCGTTCAAGAAAGCCCACTTGTAACCCGTAACGTAATAGGTTACGCTCCTTTTGTGATAAGGATCTTCAAGCACAAGGGCCTTGAAAAGTTCTTCCTGAAAGGAACAAAGTCAGGGATTCAGGCCAAACATGCTAACCGACTAAAGTTGATATTAGGTCGTTTGAATGCGGCAATAAATCCAAAAGATATGGATCTTCCGGGACTAAAGTTGCATGAACTCGGAGGTAAACGGAAAGGTATTGGGTCTGTTTTGGTAAGTGGTAACTGGCGCGTGACCTTCTATTTTAAAGGCAAGGATGCAGATGTCGTTGATTATGAAGATTATCATTGAGGTGTAATGATGAAGATGCACAATCCCCCACACCCAGGTGTAATTCTGCGGGAGTTATGTATAGAACCCTTGGGGCTTAGTATTACTGAAGCAGCAGAGTCACTTGGTATTACCCGAAAAACGTTGTCGGCAATTCTCAATGGTCGTTCGGGTATTAGCCCTGAAATGGCAG
>JAUVNM010000167.1 GCA_030599705.1 Gammaproteobacteria bacterium | reverse complement strand
GTTGCCGTATACCTGGCACCGGCCCGGGTTGCGCAGCCGGTCACCTCTCGGGATTAAAAACCTTGTTTAGTCAACAGGATCTCGGTCAATTGAGCGGAACATTGAGTCCGGACAATGAGACCGGTGGCGGGTGCCGGCACCGCCAGCGTCAAAAACGGTAGCTTGACTATAACTATATGTTTTAATTGATATTATTTGTTCGTTGGCGTGAGGCGTTACCGTTCCAGGACTACATAGTGCAGAATCTCTGCACATGAACCCGGATACCAGTTCCAAACGGCTTGCCTTTCCCACCGACGAACCGGTGCATCCGTGGTTGTCAAGACTACTCGAGGCATACCATATTACCGATACCGGGGTCGGCGAGGGAATCCGGCGCATGCAAGCACAGGGCAGGAAACTGGCCTGCGGCAGAGGTTGCGCTGCCTGTTGCCGGTCACACCAGGACATCCCGGTCTACCCGCTGGAACTCATCGGCATCAGCTGGTACGTCACCGAGAAGGTCAGCGGCCCCGTGCGCGAACAGCTGCGCGAACGACTGCTTGACTCCAGGAACCAGCAAGGCTGCCCGTTTCTTGTGGATGAGGTCTGTTCAATTCATGCCATGCGGCCGATGGCATGCCGGCAGTTCAATGTATTCGATACCGTGGGGAAGATGCCTGGCATACCCGCCGCCAGGATGTCCTGACGCCACTGAAGCAGTACACCGACCAGGCGTTTGACGTGATGCTGCCGTTTTATGGCATCGAGAAAAAATCCGAACGCCGCAAGGCGATACGCGCAGGCACAATTCATCGTATTGCCAGGGTACTGAAAGAGTGCAACTGGAGCAGCCTCGCGGAAAAGATGGCTCACCATGACAACAGGAAGGCCGGCAACAGCTGATCAGGTTTTCTTTACTTTGGTTTTTTCATCCCCGGACTCTACCGGGAAATCGGCAAACGTATCCCGCAGTCGTTGCGACTTCAGCAGGTAACCCATTATCAATGCAGTAACCGCCAGCTGAACCCAGCCAAGCAGATGTATGCTGTTAATTTTACCGAGGACTAGCGGCAGCAAGATCACCACAATATTCAGTACAGCGGCAAGCATCAGGAGCTTTACACTATTGCGCCAGATCTTTTTTACAAAATCCGTTGCGCCGGGTTTGCGTTTTGCCAGTGCAATGACGATCAATACTGCAGGTAGTATAGCCATCACACCCAGAAAGAAACTGAAGTTATCCGGGTAGGCAATATCAAATAACCCGCTTACAGCATCCGTCTTCGACCCCCCCCTGCCCATCTGGAAGGTAGATATCTTCAATACCAGTGGCCGCAGATAAAACACCAGCACCAGCCAGAACTCCGCAGGCGGCTTCAGACAAAGGTACTTGTCATAATCCTTGAATGAATATACTTCTGACATTAACGCAACCTTCAGAAAAAAGGCGGCCTGGGCCGCCTTTCCCGGTATCCACGCTACCGGGTTATTTTATGGTCGGGTCCAGCTCACCACTGCTGTAGCGGGCGGCCATGTCCTCCAGGTTGATCGCGTTGATCTTCGATGCATTACCGGCGGCACCGAAGGCCTCATAGCGCGCCTTGCAGATGTCCATCATGCCGATGGTTGCCGCCTTCAGGTACTTGCGCGGATCGAAGTTGGAAGGATTGTCCTGCAGGTGCTTGCGGATCGCCCCGGTGGATGCCATGCGCAGGTCGGTATCGATGTTGACCTTGCGGACACCGTGCTTGATGCCTTCCTGGATTTCCTCGACCGGTACGCCATAGGTTTCACCCATGTCACCGCCGTGCTCGTTGATCATCTTCAGCCAGTCCTGCGGCACGGAAGACGAACCATGCATCACCAGGTGCGTATCCGGGATGCGTGCATGGATATCCTTGATGCGGTCAATCGCCAGGATGTCACCGGTAGGCGGACGCGTAAACTTGTAGGCGCCGTGGCTGGTACCGATGGCAATGGCCAGGGCATCGACCCTGGTGTCCTCGACAAACTTCGCGGCCTCTTCGGGATCGGTCAGCAGCTGGTCGTGCGACAGCACGCCTTCTGCACCGGAACCGTCCTCTTCGCCGGCCATGCCGGTCTCCAGCGACCCCAGGCAACCCAGCTCACCCTCTACGGATACACCGCACGCATGCGACATGTCCACGGTACGGCGGGTAACGTCTGTATTGTATTCAATACTCATCGGTGTCTTCATGTCCTCGCCAAGCGAGCCGTCCATCATCACGGAGCTGAAACCCAGCTGGATGGACCGCTGGCAGACCGCTGGCGATGCGCCGTGGTCCTGGTGCATGACGACCGGGATGTGCGGCCACTGTTCGATGGCTGCCAGAATCAGGTGACGTAAAAACGGGGCACCGGCATAGGAGCGGGCACCGGCGGATGCCTGGCAGATCACCGGGCTGTCGGTTGCGTCCGCCGCTTCCATGATTGCGTGCATTTGCTCCATGTTGTTGACATTGTATGCGGGCACGCCATAGCCGTGCTCGGCGGCGTGATCCAGTAACTGGCGTAATGATATAAGTGCCATTGTTCTCTCCTCGATGCTTCTGGTTAATCGTAATTTAATAGTACTGATGCAGATAAATCCGGCTCTGGCAGCCAGCTACCCTGATGCTGGTCTCCCCCGACGGCAATCATCCTTCAACAATCTCATGTTCACCGACCTTTATGATTTTCATGGCATTGGTTCCCCCGTGCACACCCATCAGGTCACCCTTGGTGATTATTACAAGGTCACCGTCACGCACCGCTCCACGCCGCATCAGTTCATCAATAGCCTCACGATTGACCTCGGCATGAATGGTACTGGTGACATCGAAGCTCACCGGGTAGACCCCTCGGTAAAGGGTTACTTTTCTTCTGGTTTCCACATGCCGTGTCAGGGCATAAATCGGGATGCCGGACCTGATGCGCGACATCCACAGCGGGGTGGCACCGGACTCGGTCAGGGCGGCAATGGCCTTTACGCCCAGGCTGTTGGCGGTATACATCGTCGCCTTGGCGATGGCTTCATCGGCGCGCCGAAAGCGTATGTTGGTGCGGCGCTCGGAGGCCTGCGTGGAACGTTGCCGCTCGGCACCGGCACAGATCCGGTCCATGGCCTCGATCACCCGGGCGGGATACATGCCGGTTGACGTCTCTGCCGACAGCATAACGGCATCCGTCCCGTCAATTACTGCATTCGCGACATCGAAAACCTCGGCACGCGTGGGGATCGGACTCTCGATCATGGACTGCATCATCTGGGTTGCCGTGATCACCACCCGGTCCAGTGAACGTGCAATCTTGATAATGCGCTTCTGTACGGCGGGCAACTCGGCATCACCGATCTCCACGCCCAGGTCACCACGCGCAATCATGACGACGTCGGCGGCCTCGATGATCTCCTCCAGTGCCTCCAGCGCCTCGGCACGCTCGATCTTGGCAACAATTCCGCCATAGCCACCCGCATTGTGCAGCAGTTCCCGGGCAAGATTGATGTCGTCGGCCGATCGCGGGAACGAGACAGCCACATAATCGACATCCATTTTCGCGGCCAGTTCGATATCGCTGCGGTCCTTGTCGGTTATCGCCGCGGCGGACAAACCGCCGCCCTGCCGGTTGATCCCCTTGTTATTGGACAGCTCTCCACCGACAACCACCCGGCAGCGCACCTCGGCACCGTTAACATCCTCCACCCAAAGCACGAGCCGTCCGTCATCCAGCAGCAGGGTATCACCGCGGTTGACATCATCCGGCAAGCCCCTGTAGGTCAGGCCCACATGCTCCTGCGTACCGGCATTGATATCCAGACTTGCATCAAGAATAAAATGGTCGTCCTTGTTGAGGATGATCCTGCCACCCCTGAAACAGCCAACACGTATCTTCGGCCCCTGCAGATCAGCAATTACACCAACCTGGTGTCCAAAGGCGCGCGACCGGTTGCGCACATTTTCTGCCCGCTGGATATGTTCGTCCGGATCGCCGTGGGAGAAGTTTACCCTGACGACATCCATGCCGGCCTTTATCATGTCATCGAGGACATGCGGCTCATCCGTGGCCGGGCCGAGGGTTGCAACAATTTTAGTGCGTCTTGGCATGGATACTGTCGCTATGCCTGGCTGGCGCGCTGTTCCAGCATGGCAACCGCCGGGAGTTTCTTGCCCTCGAGAAACTCGAGAAATGCCCCGCCGCCGGTTGAGATATACGATACCTTGTCGGCAATGCCATACTTGTCCACGGCCGCGAGGGTATCGCCACCACCGGCGATCGAGAAGGCAGTGGATGCGGCAATCGCCTGCCCCAGCCTCCTGGTACCCGCACCGAACTGGTCAAACTCGAATACTCCGACGGGTCCGTTCCAGACAATCGTGCCGGCACTGTTCATCATTTCCGCAAAGCGCGCGGTGGTTTCCGGGCCAATATCGAAAATCATGTCGTCATCAGTCACATCCTCGACCTTCTTGACCACGGCCTCGGCTGATTCGGAAAACTCCTTGCCGACGACGACGTCGGTCGGTACCGGTATCTCGCTACCCCTGGCCGTTGCGGCTTCCATCAGGCGCTGCGCCTCCGGGATCAGATCTGCCTCATAGAGTGACTTGCCGACGTTGTGGCCACAGGCGGCGATAAATGTGTTCGCAATACCACCGCCCGGGATCAACTGGTCAACCACCCCGGACAGCGAGTCCAGCACCGTCAGCTTGGTGGATACCTTGGAGCCACCGACAATGGCGATCATTGGACGCGCCGGATTATCAAGCGCCTTGCCCAATGCTTCCAGCTCCCCTGCCAGCAACGGTCCCGCACAGGCAACCGCTGCGTATTTCGCAACACCGTGTGTGGAAGCCTGCGCCCGGTGGGCCGTTCCGAAGGCGTCCATCACATAGATATCACACAGGGCCGCCATCTTCCTTGACAGCTCTTCATCATCTTTTT
>JAUVNM010000071.1 GCA_030599705.1 Gammaproteobacteria bacterium | reverse complement strand
GTACGGCGGGAAGTTGTAGTGCAGCAGAAACTGTTCCTTGTAGCTGCCGGACAAGCCGTCAATCAGGGCAGCATCGCGCTCGGTGCCGAGTGTGGTCACCACCAGCGCCTGGGTCTCGCCCCGGGTAAACAGTGCCGAACCATGGGCGCGCGGCAAGACGCCGGTGCGGATCGTGATCGGACGCACCGTGCTGGTATCACGGCCATCGATACGCGCCTCACCGGCAAGGATCCGGCTGCGCACGATTTTCTTCTCGAGCTTGCCAATGGCGCCCTTTACCTCTTCACTGGAGAAACCGCCCTCGGCCTCGTCAGCGGCGACCTCGTCAACGATTTCCTGGCGCACCTTGCTCAGCAGGATGTAACGGTCCTGCTTATCAGCCACCTTGTAGGCGGCGGCAATAGCTTCCTGGCCTTCCTTTTCGATCGCCCCGGCCAGCGCGGTATTTTCTTCCGGCGCCGTCCATTCCAGCGGCGGCGTATTGACTTCCGCGGCCAGTTCCTTGATGGCCTGGATAACGACCTGCTGCTGTTCATGACCGAAGACCACGGAACCGAGCATGATGTCCTCGGACAATTCCTTCGCCTCGGATTCCACCATCAGCACGGCACTGTCGGTACCGGAAACCACCAGGTCGAGTCGGGACACTTCCATCTGGTCTGACGTCGGGTTCAGAACATAGTTGCCGTCGACGTAACCGACGCGGGCGGCACCGATCGGACCGCTGAATGGCAGGCCTGAAATCGACATGGCCGCGGATGCGCCGATCAGCGCCGGGATGTCCGGGTTGATCTGCGGATCGTAGGAGATGACCGTGAGGATGACCTGCACCTCGTTGAGAAAGCCCTTCGGGAACAGCGGGCGCAACGGCCGGTCGGTCAGCCGGCACAGCAGTGTTTCTGCTTCGCTTGGGCGGCCTTCGCGCCGGAAGAAATTGCCGGGTATCTGGCCGGCAGCGTAGCCCTTTTCCTGGTAGTCCACCGTGAGCGGGAAAAAGTCACGCCCCTCCCTCGGATGCCTGGCCCCCACCACTGTGGCCAGCACCTGGGTATCACCCATACTGACGATAACGGCGCTGCACTGGCGGGCGATTTCTCCTGTTTCCAATGTGACCGTCTGGTCACCGTACTGAAATGTTTTCTTGATTGCGCTCACGGGTATATTTCCTTAACTATTGGTAAGGTGACTTGAATTCGGGTTACAAAAAAGGTGTTGCGGGGATTAGCGGCGCAGACCCAGGCGACCAATCAGTTCCAGGTAGCGCTTGTGGTCCTTGCCCTTGAGGTAATCCAGCAGTTTGCGGCGCTTGTTGACCATGCGCAGCAGACCCTGACGGGAATGATGATCACCCTTGTGTTTGCCAAAGTGATCAGTCAGCTGGGTAATGTTCGCTGTCAACAGGGCAACCTGTACTTCGGGCGAACCGGTATCGGCAGCACCTTGCTGGTACTCCTTGACGACCTGCCCTTTTTGTTCGGCACTTAAAGCCATCTAAAAACTCCGAATCTGCTTCAGATTTAGCGAGCTGGGTATTCTAACCGGCGGCTGGTTGAGTCACAAGCTACCCAAAAGGGGATAGTAACCGGCTCTAGCCGGCGCTATGCCGGCTTAGCCTAGATTCAACAAGCGCCGTGGCGCCACCCGGCCGTCATCGAGGATCTCGCCTACCCCGAGAAACCGCGTCTCGCCCTCGTACAGCCGCACCCAGCCGGCAGTCGGCGCATGCGGCACCAGCACCGGCTGGCCCTGGCGCAGGTAGAAGGCGGCATCCCCGGTCAGGCTCACGCCGGGCCATTGCGACAGGCCGCTTTCCATTGGCAGCAGCAGCTCGTCCAGCGCCGCTTCACCGCCCTGCACCAACAGCCTCTCCAGCGTCTCCAGGCTCACCATACTGGACGCGTCGTAGGGCCCGACCCCGAGGCGCCGCAAGTCCGCCACGTGGGCGCCGCAACCCAGCTCCGCGCCGATATCCTCGACCAGGGTACGCACGTAGGTCCCCTTGGAACAGCGCACATCGATTTCAGCCAGCGGGGGTACAAGACCCAGCAGGTTCAGCTCGTGGATGGTGATCTGCCGCGCTGCACGCTCGACCTCGATCCCCTGGCGCGCCAGCTTGTAGAGCCGCTGGCCCTGGTGCTTCACGGCCGAGTACATCGGGGGAATCTGCTCGATGTCACCGAGATATCCGTCCATCACCTTGCGCAGCTGTTGCTCCGTCACGCCGGCGACCGGACGGGACTCGATCAGTTCGCCTTCGGCATCCGCGGTGGAAGTGCGCTCACCGAGTTTGCAGGACACCCAGTAATGTTTGTCGGCATCCAGCAGAAATGCGGAAACCTTGGTCGCCTCGCCGAGGCAGACCGGCAACAGGCCGCTGGCAAGCGGATCCAGGCTGCCGGTATGACCCGCCTTGCGCGCCCGGTAAAGCTGCTTGACCTTCTGCAGCGCGGCATTGGAAGTCAGACCTGCCGGTTTGTCCAGCAACAGGATGCCGTTCACGCGCCGCTGATTTTTTTTGTGATGTCGAGCCATTGTTCAGATGCTATGAAATGGTATCTGCAGGAGCGGGCTTGCCCGCGAACAGGCAACCGTATTCGCCAGCAAGCTGGCTCCTACAATATTTAAAATTGCTACTCATCATCCTTGCTGTCACTGGTCCCGGATATGGCTTTATTGATCAGCGCATCCATGCGTGCACCCTCGGCCAGAGAACGGTCATATAAGAACCGCAACCGCGGCACGGTACGCAGGCGCATGCGCGCACCCAGCTTGCGGCGCAGAAAACCTGCCGCGTTATTCAATACCTGGATGGACAGGTCAGCTGCGGCAGCATCGCCCAGCACGGATACGAAAACCTTTGCATGCGCCAGGTCGGTTGAAACCTCGACCCCGGAAATACTTACCATTCCCAGCCGGGGGTCCTTGATTTCCTCGTGCACGAGGCCGGCCAGCTCGCGCTGGATCTGTTCACCAACCCGACGGGTTCTCGGAAATTCTCTTGGCATAAATATGGGGACAGACCCTGCCCCCCGTTGGAGGGATTCGCTACAGTTCCCTGGCGACTTCCACGCGTTCAAAGACCTCGATCTGGTCACCGGCATTGACGCTGTAGCTCTTGACGCCAATACCGCACTCGGTACCGGCCTTGACCTCGCTGACATCGTCCTTGAAGCGCCGCAGCGATTCCAGTTCGCCTTCAAAGATAACGACATTGTCACGCAGCACCCTGATCGGTGAACTGCGGCGCACCACACCTTCCATGACGATGCAGCCGGCGATATCTCCCAGCTTGCGCGAACGGAACACTTCCCTGACCTCGGCAAGTCCGATGATTTCTTCCTTGATCTCGGGTGACAGCATACCGCTGGCGGCTTTCCTCACATCATCGATGGCATCATAGATCACGCTGTAGTACTTGAGGTCGACCTGGTTTTCCTCGACCAGGTTCCTGGCCGAGGTATCGGCACGCACATTAAAACCGATGATAACGGCATTCGAGGCAACCGCCAGGTTGACGTCTGATTCATTGATACCGCCGACACCACTGGAGACGATTTTTACCTTCACGTCCTTCTCTTCCGAGGTAATTGCGGCAAGTGCGTCGCTGAGTGCCTCGGAACTGCCCTGCACATCCGCCTTCAACACGATATTCAGCGTGGGTACCTTGCCGGCACCGACCTGGGAGAATACGTCTTCCATGCGTGCCTGCTGCTGCTTGGCCAGTCGCACATCGCGGGATCTCTCCTGGCGCAGGTCCGCAAGTTCGCGCGCCTTGCGTTCGTTTGCCACGGCGATGACATCATCGCCGGCATTGGGTACCGACGAGAGACCGAGCACCAGTGCCGGCATGGACGGCCCGGCCGAATCGATGGCCTTGCCGCTTTCGTCGAACATGGCGCGCACACGGCCGTATTCATGGCCCGTCAGGATCAAATCACCCCTGTTGAGTACCCCGTTCTGTACCAGGATGGTGGCAATCGCGCCACGCCCCTTGTCGAGACTCGACTCCACGACGATGCCGGTTGCCGGACATTCATGGACCGCTGTCAGTTCCAGTAATTCTGCCTGCAACAGGATCGCATCGAGCAGATCATCAATACCTTCACCGGTCATTGCCGACACCGGGACAAACTGGGTGTCGCCGCCCCAGTCTTCGGGAACCACTTCGAGGGCTGAAAGTTCGTTCTTGACCCGCTCCGGATCGGCCTCCGGTTTGTCGATCTTGTTGATCGCGACGATCAGCGGAACACCAGCGGCCCTTGCATGCTGTATCGCTTCCTGCGTCTGCGGCTTGGCGCCGTCATCCGCGGCCACCACCAGGATGACGATGTCCGTTACCTGTGCACCGCGGGCACGCATGGCGGTGAAGGCCGCGTGACCCGGTGTATCCAGAAAACTGATAACACCCTTGGGTGTTTCCACATGGTAAGCGCCGATGTGCTGGGTAATGCCACCGGCCTCGCCTTCGGCTACCCGGGTGGTACGAATGAAATCCAGCAGAGAGGTCTTGCCGTGGTCAACATGGCCCATGATGGTGACTACCGGGGGACGCGGCAGGCGCTCGCCGGATACTTCCCTGACCTGCTCCACGAGTTCCGCTTCCAGGGCATTTTCCTGTACCGGCCTGGCAGTGTGCCCCATCTCCTCGACCACGAGGATGGCCGTGTCCTGGTCGATCACCTGGTTGATGGTCGCCATGACACCCATCTTCATCATCGCCATGATGACCTCGGCGGATTTCACGGACATTTTCAGCGCCAGGTCAGACACCGCGATATTTTCCGGGACTTCAACCTCGTGAATGACCGGCGCGGTCGGCCGCTCGAAGCCGTGCTCACCGGTGGACTCGATGGTGACCCGGCGCCTGGCCTTCGGTTTTTTCCTGCGCCGGCCACTCTTGCTGGCATCGACGTGCAGTTCCTTGCGCCCGTAGCGGGTGTGCTTGCCTTCATCACGTTTCTGCTTGCGCTCGGCTTCCGGCGCTTTTTTCTGCCGGCCATCGTCCCGTGCAGCGGCCTGTGACTTGGCTGTGGCATCGGCAACAGCCTGTACCTGACTGACTGCCTCGGTCTTGCGTTTTTCTTCCTCCGCTGCCTTGAGACGGGATTCCTCGTCGGCGATGCGCGCCTCTTCCGCCTTGCGCGCGGCCTCCTTCTCCTGCTGGATCGCATCGAGGCGCGCCTGCTCCTCGGCCTCGACCCGCGCCTTCTCTTCAGCCACCTGTTCCAGCCGCTCGTTTTCCTCGGCGACCAGGTCGGCACGTTTTACATAGGTACGTTTTTTACGGACTTCGACGGTGACGATCTTTTTCTCGGCACGCGCGCCACGCATCGGGCCACGCGCACCCGCCGGACCACGCGCTGCCGGTACGGTGGTCTGCAATTCACTGGTGGATTTGCGCTTGAGGGTAATTTTTTTCGGGCCACTACTGCCGATGGTGCCGCGCTTGCCGTGACTTTCACGCAGAAAATCCAGCAGCTGGGTCTTCTGGCTCTCGGTAATGGTGGCATTCTCGTCGTTGAGGTCCATCCCGGCCTCGCCCAGCTGGACCAGCAGGCGGTCCGGGGGAACACCAACGACATCAGCAAACTGCTTTACCGTCACATCTCTCATTTCCATAATCCCCTAATCCTGGGCCTCTTCAGCAAACCACGGCGCACGCGCCGCCATGATCAGGGCACCGGCGCGTTCCTCGTCCATCCCCTCGATATCAATGATTTCATCGATCGCCTGTTCGGCCAGGTCTTCCATGGTGATGACCTCGCGGCCGGCCAGTATATAGGCCAGCTCGCGGTCCATGCCCTCCATTTCGAGCAGATCCTGTGCCGGTTCAGCATCGCCGATTTTTTCCTCGCTGATAATGGCCTGTGTCAGCAGTACATCACGGGCGCGGCCGCGGAGTTCATCAACGATCTCTTCTTCAAATTCCTCGATGGCCACCAGCTCGCTCTTCGGGACGTAGACGATTTCCTCGATGGTGGAAAACCCCTCCTGTACCAGGATGGCGGCAATTTCCTCGTCCACATCGAGCTGTTCCTTGAACAGCTTCTGCAAATCGAGTGTCTCGGCCTCGCCTTTTTCCTCGGCCTGCGATTCATCCATGACATTGAGCTCCCAGCCAGTCAGCTGGCTCGCGAGGCGCACGTTCTGCCCGGCGCGGCCGATGGCCTGCGACAGCTGTTCCTCGCCGACCGCGATATCCATGGTGTGGGTTTCCTCGTCGACCACGATGGAAGAGACCTCGGCCGGTGACATGGCGTTGATGACGAACTGGGCAGGATTGTCATCCCACAAAATGATGTCGACACGTTCACCGGAGAGTTCGGTGGAGACCGTCTGCACGCGCGAACCGCGCATACCAACGCAGGCGCCCACCGGGTCGATCCGTGGATCATTGGACTTGACGGCGATCTTGGCGCGCAGGCCCGGGTCGCGGGCCGCGGCCAGTATCTCGATCAGGCCCTGCCCGACCTCGGGAACTTCCAGCTTGAACAGTTCGATCAGGAACTGCGGGGCCACGCGGCTGACAAACAGCTGCGGCCCGCGCTGCTCGGGAATGACCTCGTGGAGGTAACCGCGCAGGCGGTCACCCGGCCGCACGGCTTCCCGGGGAATCATGTCATCGCGGGTGATGATGGCTTCGGCGTTGCTGCCGAGATCGATATAGACATTACCGCGTTCGACACGCTTGACGACACCGGTCACCAGGTCACCGACACGGTCCTTGTAGGCTTCTATTACCTGGGCGCGTTCCGCCTCGCGTACTTTTTGCACAATGACCTGCTTGGCGGTCTGGGCACCGATGCGCCCGAAGTCGACGGATTCGATCGGTTCTTCTATAAAATCGCCGTGCTGGAGGCCCGGGTCTTTCTCACGCGACTCGGTGAGGGTGATCTGGCGTTCCGGAAATTCATAGACCAGGGCGTCCTCGCCTTCCTCGTCGTCCGTCACCTCGGGAATGATCGATTCATCGATGACCTGCCAGCGCCGGAAGGTTTCATATTCACCGGTCTCGCGGTCAATGGCGACGCGCGCGTCTATCTCGCCGCCGCGCTTGCGGGTGGCCGTGGCCAGCGCGGCCTCGATCGCCTCGAAGATGATCTCTTTATCTATGCCTTTTTCGTTGGATACAACATCAACGACCATCAAGATCTCTTTGTCCATTCCTGCAACCTCCAAATCCTGCGTTCAGTATTCTGGTACCAAACGCGCCTGTTCAATCTGATCCAGCGGCAGGCTGACCGGTGCGCCATCCTGCTCAATCACCACATTCCCGCCTTCCAGCCCCTGCAGGCGGCCCTTGAACCGGCGCCGCCCGTCAAGCGGGAATCCCAGCCGTACCTTTACCAGGCTGCCGGCAAAGCGTTCATAATCCTGCTGCGTGAACAGCAACCGGTCATAACCCGGCGATGACACCTCCAGGGTGTAGTGCCCCGGGATCGGGTCCTCGACATCCAGCACCCCGCTGACCTGGTAACTGACCGTTTGACAGTCATCGGCCGTAATCCCCTGTTCACTATCTATATATACGCGCAGCAGGCCACCACCCTCGCCGCCGCTGCGGAATTCCACCCCGACCAGTTCATATCCCAGCGACCGGACCGCCGGCTCCAGTAACTCACTGAGTTGTAACGGATCCTGCCGCATATCCCACTCCGGATTGGGTGCTCCGGAAACAAAAAATGGGCCAAAGGCCCACTCCATGAACTCCGATAATCGCGTTGCCGGGAAGTATAGCAAACTGTCCTAAACCACCCAAGTATCAACGGTCTGGATCAGTTCGCAGGTCCCGCTCGGAACCTGCATCCAGAACATACCCCACTGGCGGGGCCGGTACTTCAAATTGGTAGCGGGGGCAGGATTTGAACCTGCGACCTTCGGGTTATGAGCCCGACGAGCTGCCAGACT
>JAUVNM010000117.1 GCA_030599705.1 Gammaproteobacteria bacterium | reverse complement strand
GGCAATGATCAGCAGCAAGCCTCGTGTTGCACGCTGCAGTTGCCCGTACAGTCCCGAATTACACGAATAAGTCGTCATGGATATGCATAATGTTACACTTGCGCCACACGAGTCGAAACCTGAATAACACCATTGCCACAAATTTCCGGAAATATTAATTTTGCTCATCTGGCCGGCGGGCTGGTCCTGTTGCTCTTTGCCGGTGCGCTGCTGGAATATTTTCCGAACGATACCGGGCCGAGGATTATGCAAGCGACTACGGTGGCAGCCCTGCTTATCGGTGCCTGGAGCCTGAAGGGGAACCGGTCCCGGCTTATTATCAACATTGTATTCGTGCTGATGATGTTCCTGGTGATTACCGGTAGCGTATTGCTGGACATGGCCGGATTCAGTTATGTGCACCTGTTTATGCTGTTGTGTTTCTTTATCTGGGTGACCTGGATAGTGGCACGCCAGGTATTGTTTACCGGCTCGATTACCAGCAATGATATTGTTGGTGCCATCTGTATCTATTTATTGCTGGGCCTGATCTGGGCAATGCTGTACCTGTTTATTGCGGAGGCCGTGCCTGGTGCCTTCAACGGCCTTCCCCAGGCCCCGTGGCTCGATAACTTTGCTACTGCCATCTACTTCAGCTTTGTGACGATAACCACGCTGGGCTATGGTGATATTTCACCGGTCCTGCCACTGGCGCGTTTTCTCGTCTACATGGAGGCGATAGTCGGGGTGTTTTACATGGCGATACTGGTAGCCAGCTTGATTGGTGTGCGCATGTCTGATCGTGATGCAGCGCGCAGGTAAATGATAAGGTACAACGTGACAATTCAGTAAGTAAAAAAGGGGAAATCATGAACAATTCTTCACCGTCCTCGGATGACGAGGTGATTCAGGCACGGGCGCTGGAAGCAGCCATTCGTATCAGCCTGCTGGCACTGCTGGTGTTGTGGTGCTTCAATATCGTCAAGCCATTTATTCTCCCGGTCCTGTGGGGCGCCATCATGGCCGTGGCCATTTATCCACTGTTTGTAAAAGCATATGCCCTGCTTGGCGGACGGGAGAAACTGACGGCTACCCTGATAACACTGATTGCACTGGCTATCTTGATAACGCCTACGGTGATGCTGTCAGGTTCGATGATTGACAGTTCGAAAACATTGGCAGCAGATATCGAGGCCGGGACCCTGACCGTTCCACCACCCTCGGATACAGTAAAGGACTGGCCGCTCATCGGGGAGAAGCTGCACGGTGCATGGGCACTGGCGGCCACTAACATGGAGGCAGCACTTGATAAATTCATGCCACAGATTGAGGCCATCAGCAAGTGGCTTTTATCAGCCGCAGCCGGGGTGGGTGCAGGGATTCTGATGTTTGTTATTTCAATTATTATTTCCGGAGCGTTTCTGGTGTATAGCCGCAGTGGCAGCCAGACGATGGAGTCAATAGCCGGCCGGGTCATGGGAGAAAAGGGCGGCAAGGACTTTGTTGATCTTGCCGGTGCCACCATTCGCAGTGTTGCCCAGGGTGTCCTGGGTGTGGCACTGATCCAGTCAATACTTGCCGGTATCGGCTTGCTGGTGATAGGCGTGCCCTACGCAGGTATCTGGGCAGGACTGGTACTGTTGCTGGCAATCGTCCAGTTGCCGCCGATCCTGATCCTCGGCCCGGTTATTGTGTACGTCTTCTCTGTTGAGACAACCGTGCCTGCGGTTATTTTTATGATCTGGAGCCTAATCGTCAGTTCCAGTGACGCCTTTCTCAAGCCGCTGTTCCTGGGACGCGGCATGGATATTCCCATGCTGGTGATCCTGCTGGGCGCTATTGGCGGCATGATACTTTCAGGGATCATCGGTCTGTTTGTCGGAGCAGTGGTACTTGCGGTGGGTTACACGTTATTCGTGGCCTGGCTTGAGCAGGGCAAGCGGGGTTCGGAAGGGCAAGCATCAGCTGAGAGCTGATTGGCAGTAACTGGTTCTGGTGATGATCTACTGTTGTGATGGACGCATGGCTTCCGTTTCACTCCATCCAGATTGCATCTCACACCACCAGCACCAGTTTGCCGATGGTCTGGCCGGATTCCAGGTCCCGGTGGGCGGCGGCCACTTTGTCGAAAGGGTAGGTGGTTATTTTCGGTGTCCCGAGTTTTCCCTGTTCCAGCCACTCGAGCAGTTGCTTTAATCCACGGTCCAGAACATCTGACTGTTCAAACAGGAAGCTCAGGTTGAACCCGAGCACGCTGCGGTTGCGGGTGGTCAGGTCAAACGGGCTGAAACGCGGGGTGCGCCAGTAGTCCCGGGCCAGTTTCAGCTTGCGCGGGATGCCGCCACGTGTCGCGAGCATACTGTGAAAGCCGTAGATCACCAGCCGGCCCATGGGCGCGAGGTGCCGGTAACTTTGTTTCAGGGTGCTGACCCCGTTGGCATCGAGGACGATGTCACAACCGGCGGGCGCAAGCTGTTCCACCTGTTGCCACAAATCCTGCGTTGACTTGTCGATTACGGCATCGGCGCCGAGCGTGTGCACGGCATCGACCTTGTGTGCGGCGCCCACGACCCCGATAACCCGGCAGTTCGCGAGCTTGCCAATCTGAACCAGCATGCTGCCGACCCCGCCGGCGGCGGAATGCACCAGCAGGGTTTCCCCGTCACGCGGGTGTGCCAGTTCACACAGGGCATACCAGGCGGTTAGCGCAACCGCCGGAAATCCCGCGGCGGCCTCGACGGACAGCGCCGCGGGCAGGGGTACGACCTGTGAGCGTTTGACGACCACCCGGGTGGCATACGCATTGAACCGGGTGACCGCCATGACCGCGGTACCGGGGGCCAGGTCCGTGACCGCACTGCCGGTGGCCCGGACCGTTCCCGAAATCTCGAATCCCGGCGTGAGCGGGTAACCGAGGTAGTGTTTTGCCGAGGCATACAGGCCCATGCGCGTCACGCAGTCGGCATAGTTAACGCCGATGGCAGCCACATCGATCAGGACTTCACCCGGTGCGGGCATCGGGTCGGGGCAGGTTTCGAAGAGCAGGCGCTCATAGCCGCCCGGTTTGTGGATGACAACCTTTTTCAAGGCACTGTTGACGGCAGGCAGTCCGGTCGACTGTCAGTTTTTGTCCTTGTCCTTGTTACCGGTTACATCCAGCGGTACGACGACCGGGGTCCGGGGTTCATCGACAAACCGCGGGCGCATTTTCATCGGCCGGCCGGCTGCCCTGGCCAGTTCGGATTCCCTGGCCGAGACCAGGGCCAGGCAATCCCGGATGCCCATGACGGTGTCATCTGAAAGCGGGTGCCGGTAACCGGGGCGGGTGTAGGTGTCCTTGGCAATATCCGTCAACACGCGTTTTACCATGCGCAGGATGCGCTCTTCTTGTGTGGGTTCCTGATCAGGCATGTCAGTTATTGTCGCACAGTTTTCCGCAATAGGTAGATGGGAGTAGCTCAGTTTATACCAAGCCGAATAAATTCGGCCCTACAAAGAATGGTGTTGTAGGGCGGAATTTATTCCGCCAGACAAACTACTCGTTGACATACAGGGTCTTCCATTGGCACCCGCTGAGTTCTTCCAGGGCATCAAACAGGGCGGCGACGGGCACGGTCTCGTTGGGGTGAATGCCCCAGATTTCTATGAAGGTATGCCCGAATCCTGCGCTTTTTCTGAAATTCAGGTCGAACAGCCGGCCCCGGTGGCCACAGTGTCCACAGCGCCAGCCGGAAGCAGCCGGGTTGCTGCGCCATGCGTCGATGCGGGCTTCCCAGTTTTCGACCGGTTGCCGGCACTGCGGGCAGCGTGGTGCCGACATCCGGGCTCCCGCCCGGAAGCGCAGCCTGCCGCCGCTTTGGGAAAGCCGGATATGACAGACCTGTCCGGCGGCACAGGCGGCCGCACGCGCGGACGCGTCCTCGGGCAGTTCCAGTTCGATGGCGGGAGAGCAGCCCAGAAAGGTCATCAGCTGCAGGAAGCGTGCACCGGTCCGGTAGCCGGTGTCGGTGCCCAGTGATACGGCGTCCCCGGCAAGACCGATCTCCTGCAGGCGGTCGGCCAGGGTGCCGGTGTCGATCGCCGGACAGTCGGGATCGACCGGGCACAGCAGTAACTTGTATGCGGGCACGGGTGGTTACCTTTATTCGCCGGGTTGCTGCTACCATAATAAAGACAGGCGCCACATTCGGCCAGCCGGGACACCTGAGATGACGCAGTCGGAACCGTTTTCCATTCATGCCCTTGAACTGGGGCCGATGGAAAATTTTGTCTACCTGGTCCACGACCATGCCACGCACCGTGCCGCCGTCGTGGATCCGGCGTGGGATGTGCCGAAAGTGCTGGCGCTCGCGGAGCAACAGGGGGTCCGGATCACCGATATCCTGCTGACACACAGCCACCATGACCACATCAACGGCATCGAGGAAGTGCTGGCGACCTGTGATGCCCAGCTGCACCTGAACCGCGATGAGGCGCATTTCTGGGGACACTGCCTCGACCTGCCGACGCTGCACCATGGCGGTGACCTGATCAAACTGGGTGAAACCGAAATCAGGGTACTGCAAACGCCGGGACATACGCCGGGTTCGGCCTGCTATCACGTCGGCAATCACCTGATCACCGGTGATACCCTGTTCGTGTTCGGCTGTGGTCGTTGCGATCTCAGTGGCGGCGACCCCGAACAGATGTATGGCACCCTGAAAGACATGGCCGGGCGGCTGCCGGCCGGTACCGTGATTCACCCGGGCCACAACTATGCCGAGAAAACCACCTCGACCCTGGAAGAGCAGGTCGAGGGCAACCCGTTCCTGCATTTCGATTCGCCGGAGCGGTTTGTTCAATACCGGATGCACTATCATGACCGGCACCGCGATTCGCCGTATCGCCCGGTGACCAAAGGCGCGGAGATGCCGTAGCTGCGCATGGGGATAACGATGTCTGAGTCTCATTGTTTTGCCGGCAGATTCCTGCTGCTGGTGTTCGGCGCACTGCTGATCACGGGCTGTGCCACGATGAGCAACTACCCGGAACAGCCGCGGGTGTCGCTGGTCAGCATTCAGCCAAAGGACATGACGCTGCTGGAGCAGCGCTACGGGCTGCAGCTCCGCATCCTGAACCCCAATGAAACCGCCATTCCCGTCGAGGGGCTGCATTATTCCCTGGAGATCAACGGCCGCGAGTTTGCCTACGGCGTCAGCCGCCAGGAGGTGTCCATTCCGCCGTTCGGGGAGGCCCTGCTGGATGTCGATGTGGTAAGCAACCTGCTGAACGTGATGCAGCAGGTGCAGGAGATGAGTGGCGCGCCGCAGAAATCGCTGCAGTACCGGTTGTCGGGCAAGATCAGCCTGAGCAACAGCCGGGTCAAGTTGCCGTTCGACTATCACGGCGAACTGAAATTTTCACCGGCGCAAGCGGCCACACCGTAAGTTGCAGGTCCATGGACCGTTTTCGCGCCTACCGGATCCACGAAACTGACGGTGTCATCACGGCAGGGCTCGAGGAACTGGGCCTGGATGATCTCACGCCGGGCGCGGTCGTCATCGGGGCGTGCTTCTCCAGTATCAACTACAAGGACGCCCTGGCCGCCACCGGCAAGGGAAACATCCTGCGGCGCTTTCCGCTGGTCGGCGGTATCGATGTCGCCGGCGTGGTGACGGCTTCGGATGACCCCCGGTTCCGGGCGGGCGACCGCGTCGTGGTGACCGGTTGCGGGCTGGGCGAGAGCCAGGACGGGGGCTTTTCCGAGACCGTCCGGGTACCGGCCGACTGGGTCGTGACGTTACCGGCCGACCTGTCACTGTATGACGCCATGGCCATCGGCACGGCCGGGTTTACCGCGGCGCTGGCCATTGACCGGCTGGAGCAGAACGGCCTGCAACCGGACCAGGGCCCGGTCATTGTCAGCGGCGCCACCGGGGGCGTCGGCAGTATTGCGATCGACCTGCTGAGTGGCTGCGGCTACGAGGTCGTTGCCCTGACCGGCAAGGCCGGTGAACAGACCTACCTGCGGGGACTGGGCGCCAGACAAGTGCTGCTGCGCGATGACCTGGTAACGGGTGCGCGGCCGCTGGAGCCGGCGCGCTGGGCCGGGGCCGTGGATACGGTCGGCGGGGAGCTGCTGGCCTGGTT
>JAUVNM010000113.1 GCA_030599705.1 Gammaproteobacteria bacterium | reverse complement strand
GCCTTCTTCTTCCTTGTCACCTTCTTCTTGCGCTTCGGTGCGGCCTTCTTCTTCCGTGTCACCTTCTTCTTGCGCTTCGGTGCAGCCTTCTTCTTCCTTGTCACCTTCTTCTTGCGCTTCGGTGCGGCCTTCTTCTTCCGTGTCACCTTCTTACGTTTCGTCGTTGCCTTCTTTCTCTTCGGTGCTGCTTTTCTCTTCACTACGCGCTTCTTTGCAGTGGTCTTTCTCTTGGCTTTCTTTTTTGTAGCCATACCTAACCTCCATTGCAGTCGAGTTGCCCACGCTGAGTATAAACAAAGATTTACAAATTACCAATTATTTTTTATTGAAAATATAAGCAGGTAAATTGAAAAAAACGCTGCAAAATTTTCGAAGAAATTTTTCGTGCGCGAGGTGTTCGGTTGAACGTTCATTGTTAGTAATAATGCGGTGCATGCAAATCGGTTACCGACACATCTTCAAGATGACTTGCAAACCGGTTGCATGCAAAGCTGTGCACACCGCGGTTCCGGTTTGTGATGTCGAGGCGGTGAGTGCGGGGTGTTGCTTGTGGGGAAAGGTTTTATTGACACTTTTCAGCGCCGGCAACAAACGGCTGCGCAGTTTTATGCCGCTGAAAAGTGTAATTTAGTCTATTCTAAACAAAAACTTAACTACATATGCCGGTTGATCGTATTACACCGGGCTATTAGAAATACCGACACGTTAAGTGACCAGCCAGATCACCACGGGAACGCGTGACAACGTGTTATTCGAGAGACAGTATGTGATCCCATTGCTGTTTACTTACCGGCATGATCGATAGCCGGTTCCCGCGACGTACCAGTGGCAGTTCCGCAAGTGCAGACTGTTCTTTTAATTCGGCGAGGGTGATAACGCGCTTCAACTTGCGCACGAACCGGACATCGACCATGTACCAGCGCGGGTTATCAGGATCGCTTTTCGGATCAAAATACTTTTCTTCTGGATCAAATGCGGTGTAGTCCGGATATCCCTTGCGGGTTATCTTCATGATTCCGGCAATCCCGGGCGTTGTACAGTTGGAGTGGTAAAAGAAAGCGAGGTCACCCTTGTTCATGTCATCACGCATCATGTTACGTACCTGGTAGTTACGTACCCCGTCCCACGTATCCGTTTTTCCGGCCGCTTTTCGCAGGTGCTCAATACCGTATACGTCAGGTTCGGACTTCATTAGCCAGTAGTTCATCAGTATTCCCTGAAAGTGTTGCCAAAATGATACATATTCTGTGCTTCTGTCAGCAGAACAGTAGGGTCGAATTCATTCGACCATTTGTCTTCGGCTCTGACGACCGGTGCCATGATTGGCCGAATACCCGATTAAGCGCCGGGCACAAGTGAATTCGGCCCTACAACGGTAATCTACGCCCTCGATCATGGGGAGTATTCAGCGTGTGCAGTGATACACGCGGTTTTCCGTCGCGACAGCATCCAGCGGTATGTCCCAGGGTTGCGGTGTAATCCTCGGGGTACGTTGAAATTCATACGCCAGCCCCAGCAGGCGTGGTTTGCGCAGGTAATGCCGTCGCTTGAGAAACAGGAAACTGCGATCGTAATAGCCGCCCCCCATTCCCAGTCGGTGTCCGGACGCATCGAAGGCAACCAGGGGAGTCAGTACCAGGTCGAGTGCGGCGGCGCGGATGCGTCGATAGTGTACCCGCTCCGGTTCCAGGATCCCGAAGCGGTTAGTGACCAGCGCGTCGTCCCGGGCAAAAGAGGAGAACCACAGCCGCTTGTCCGCAAACGGGACCAGTACCGGCAGATAGGTACTCTTTCCGAGCGACCAGAGGAATTCAATCAGTGGCCCGGTATCTATTTCGCCATCGGCGGGAAGATACACGGCAATATGCCGGCTGTTTAACAGGAGTTGTTCATGCCTGAGATGTTGCGTCAGTTGTTTGGCACAGGTGGCCCGGTCGCCAGGGGAGACCTGTCTGCGTTTCAGGCGGAGCTGCTTTCTCAGGGTGTTGCGATGTGCCGTTGCGGAACGGGAGGGCATGGGCATCAGGCAGGAAGACAGGTCAGGTGGTAAGGCATCCCCCGCCCGTGCCGGTGTGGCTGTTGCCCTTGAACCGGAGGCTCAAAGGGGGGACGGTAGTGATGTATCAGGCTTTCCGCACGCAGCGGACATGCACACCAACATCATCAAACTGTCCCCTGGGTTGGAAATTAGGCTCAAGGAGATCTAAGCCACTATCGAACACAGCAGGGGATGCCTGAATCAAATCTTTAGTGCGAGCTGGTCAGTTCAGCTCCTTCAGCTTGTATTTGCCGAGTGCTTCTTCAATCTTTTCATTCAGAGTCCTGATACGCACCCCGCAGGAGTCAAGCTCTGTACTGCCTCCACTTCCGCCGGTACCGACTACCTCGTGTGCCAGGTTCAGTGCCGTCATTACAGCGATCCGGTCAATACCGACGACTTTTCCGCTCTCACGGATGTTGAGCATCTTGTCGTTAAGATATTTTGCCGAGGCTGTCAGCGCCTCCTGCTCACCTTCGGGGCAGGCAACCAGGTACTCCTTGTCCAGGATATGGACCGTGACGGCTTCCGGTTCCTTGCTCATGCGCCGCTCTCCAGTGACTTGAGGCGGGTGACGATCGCATCCACGCGGTTGCGCACCTGGTCATTGCGCTCGATCAGGGTGGCGCGTTCGGTTGTATGGGATTCCTGCTGGGCACGCAGGGACTTGTTTTCTTTCATCAATCGGTCAACGGTATGTAACAGGATATCTACCTGTTCCTCAAGCCGGGTGATTTCCTGATCAATAATGGATGGTTCGATTATTTTTGGCATACCGCCAATATAGTGCGCTTAAGGGGGTCCGGTCAACGCCGGCATGCAGTCCGCGTTGTCGCATGAGCCACTGATTTTTCCTGATTATGCGATAATCAGTCTGGAAAACACTGCAAGATGCTGTCCGTCAACAGATATAAAGGCGTGCTGGAATGAGTGAGGAAACAGCTTGTGACTACGCGGTGCTGGAAGCTGCACTGGAATCCGCGGCCGCCGGGTGCAATGCGGCGGAAAGTCACGGTTTGTTGTGCGGAATTATTTGTGCCGCAGGCAAGTCCGCTGAGGCACAGTGGCTTGAACAGGTGCTGGGGGAGGGGAATACCCTGAGCGCAGCAGCACAGATTGCACGGGATCTGCTGGTTTCACTTTATTCGAAGTCCCTGTTGCAGCTGAACGATATTGACCTCGGGCTGGAATTGCTGCTGCCCGATGATGACGCCTTGCTGTTTGAGCGGAGTACGGCGCTGGGTGAGTGGTGCCAGGGATTCCTTTACGGGCTTGCCATGGGTGGAGTACGCGATGACCCGGAGCCGACCGGCCATGTTGCCGAAATCATGCATGATATGTTTGAAATATCACAGGCACGGCCGGAGCAGGTTTCCAGTGAAGCAGAGGAATCCGCCTACATGGAAATAGCAGAATATGTGCGCATGTGCGTATTGCTGTGCCACGAAGAGCTGCAGCCGCTACCAACGCCGAACCGGTTGCAGTAATTGTCTGTCCAACGGATGTGCCAGGGAAAATCACCGCCATGATTACACAGAAGGAATTCAGTCGCCGGCGCAGGCAACTCATGCGGATGATGGGCAGAAATTCCATTGCCATACTGCCGGCGGCACCGGCGCAGACCCGCAACCGGGATGTTGAACATCCATTCCGCCAGGACAGTGACTTTCAGTACCTGACAGGCTTCAGTGAGCCGGATGCGATTGCGGTCATTATCCCGGGCCGGTCACATGGCGAGTACCTGCTGTTTTGCCGGGAACGCGACCCGGTAATGGAGACCTGGACCGGCCGGCGCTCCGGGACCCGCGGTGCTGTCGATGAGTTTAACGCGGATGATGCCTTCCCGGTCAGTGATGTGGATGAAATTCTGCCCGGCCTGCTGGAGAACTGTGACCGGGTGTTCTACACCATGGGATCCTACCCGGAGTTCGACCGCCGTATCATGGAGTGGGTCAAGCGACTGCGTGCCGCCTCACGCTCCGGTTCGCGCGCCCCGGATGAATTTATCGCGCTCGACCACTTGTTGCATGATATGCGATTGTACAAGAGCCGCTCGGAGGTGCGCGTGATGCGTAGCGCCGCAAAGACCGCCTGCCGCGGACACCGGCGTGCCATGCAGGTCTGCCGGCCCGGTATGCATGAGTATGAAATCGAGGCCGAGCTGCTGCACGAGTTCCGGCGGGTGAACATGGTACCGGCCTACCCGGGTATCGTGGGCGGCGGGGAAAACGGGTGCATCCTGCACTACACGGACAATAATGCACAACTGCAGGACGGTGACCTGTTGCTGATCGATGCCGGGGCCGAGTATGACTGCTATGCCTCGGATGTTACGCGCACCTTCCCGGTCAACGGGAAGTTCAGCCCGGCACAGAAATCACTCTACGAGGTGGTGCTGGCCGCACAGACAGCGGCCATTCGCCAGGTCAAGCCGGGTAATCACTGGAATGCACCGCACCTGGCTGCCGTGCGCGCACTGACACGCGGTCTGATCAAGCTGGGCATCCTCAAGGGACGCCCGGCAGCCCTCATAAAAAACGAGGCCTATCGCCGCTTTTACATGCACCGTACCGGGCACTGGCTCGGGATGGACGTGCACGATGTCGGGGATTACAAGGTCGGGGGTGAATGGCGCGTGCTGGAGCCGGGGATGACGCTGACCGTTGAACCGGGCGTGTACATCCCGGCAGGCAGCCGGGGCGTGGCCAGGAAATGGTGGAATATCGGGATCCGTATCGAGGACGATGTACTGGTTACCAAAGACGGCAATGAAGTATTGAGTGACTGTGCGCCGAAAACCGTCAGCGACATTGAAGCATGGATGCAATGAAATCGTACGATGTCCTGATTGTCGGTGGCGGTATGGTGGGTGCCAGCCTGGTGCAGGCGCTGGCCGGACAGGGGTTGCGCATTGCCGTCATCGAGTCCGTGCCGGTCGAGACACGCACCGAGCCGGGCTACGATGACCGGGCGCTGGCGCTGGCGCATGGCACCCGGAAGATCTTCCACGCACTGGGATTGTGGGAGGAACTTTCCGCCGCGGCCACCCCGATTCACCGGATCCATATATCCGACCGCGGCCATTGCGGCTTTACCCGCATGGAGCGCACCGAGGAGGGTCTGGAAGCACTCGGTTACGTGGTTCCGGCACGGGCTATTACCCGGGTGCTGGGCGGGGTGCTCCGGCAGCCGGGAGCCGTGGACCTGTATTGTCCGGCCGTCCTGTCGGAACTGGAGATCGATGAGTCCGGGGCAATGGCAAGGCTGAGTACCGACGCAACGGAGCAGGAAATTACTGCCCGCCTGGTAGTGGCTGCCGATGGCGCCGGTTCATCGATCCGTGACCGGCTGGGTATCCCGGTGCAGGTCCATGATTACGGCCAGGTGGCCATAGTCACCAATATTACCCCCCAGCTTCCGCATCACAATATTGCCTATGAGCGTTTTACCGAGACCGGCCCGCTGGCGCTCCTGCCCATGAGTGAACAACGCTGTGCCGTGGTGTGGACAGTGGATGAAAAAGACAGTGATACCGTGACCGCATTGTCCGATGCGGAATTTCTTGACCGCTTGCAGGATCGCTTCGGTTACCGCCTCGGTCGCCTGGAACGTGTCGGCCGGCGCCAGGCCTGGCCATTGCGTCTGGTCAGGGCGCAGGAATCGGTGCGCCAGCGGCTGGCGCTGGTGGGTAATGCGGCCCATACCCTGCACCCGATTGCCGGCCAGGGGTTCAATCTCGGGGTGCGTGACGTCGCGGTGCTGGCGGAGGTGATTGTGGACGCGGTGCGTGCCGACCGTGATCCCGGGGATCTTGCCGTATTGTCCCGTTATGGCAGCTGGCGCCAGGGTGATCACCGCCGCGTTACCGCATTTACGGATGGCATGGCACGCATGTTTACCTTGCCGTTACCGGCGTTCGGGGTGGTGCGCAGTGCCGGCATGGTGGCACTGGACCTGCTGCCGCCGGCCAAGCGCCTGCTGACCCGGCTGACCATGGGGCGCGGCGGGCGGGTACCCCGGCTCGCGCGCGGGTTGCCATTGTGATGATCAGGGGATGTTTAGCATATGTCTGTGGCTCTTCCCCTAGAAATGCGCGTCGAGGTCACTCGAGGCTCAGGGGGTTTGCTCAAGACACGCTGTGAATACGTCCCTGTACGCTCGATGGCCGCATCCCTGCGGCCAACGGTCTTGAGCAATCCCCCTGAACCCCGAGTAACCGGGCAGGTATTCGCGTCAGGCAATCCGCCGCCTCTTCAGTCCCCTTGT
>JAUVNM010000338.1 GCA_030599705.1 Gammaproteobacteria bacterium | reverse complement strand
CTCGAGCAGCGTGTCGAGACCGTGCTGTCGCGGCTGGATCTCGACAGCGATGTGGCGTTCCGCACACTGTCCGGTGGCTGGCGGCGGCGTGCATTGCTGGCGCGCGCGCTGGTATCCGAGCCGGACGTGCTGCTGCTGGATGAGCCAACCAACCACCTCGATATCGAGGCAATCACCTGGCTCGAGGAATTCATGGTCGACTATCCCGGCGCCTTGCTGTTTATCAGTCATGACCGTGCCTTCGTGCGCCGGCTGGCGACGCGCATCATCGAACTGGATCGCGGACAGCTGACCTCCTGGCCGGGCAACTATGCCGACTACGTGCGCCGCAAGGCAGAACAGCTGGAGACCGAGGCGCGCCACAACGCGCTGTTCGACAGGAAGCTCACGAAGGAAGAGAACTGGATCCGCCAGGGCATCAAGGCGCGCCGTACCCGCAACGAGGGTCGGGTACGTGCTCTCAAGGACATGCGCAAGCAGCGCCACCAGCGCCGTGAACGCATCGGCACGGTGAAGCTGCAACTGGAAACCGGTGAGCTGTCCGGCAAGCTGGTGTTCGAGGCCGGGGACGTCAATCTGGCTTTTGGTGACAACACGGTCATCCGTGATTTTTCCACCACCATCCTGCGCGGCGACCGGGTTGGTATCGTCGGGCCGAACGGTGTCGGCAAGTCTACCCTCATCAAGGTGCTGCTGGGGGAACTGCCGCCGGACAGCGGGCGTATCCGCCGCGGCACCCGCCTGCAGGTGGCGTATTTCGATCAGCAGCGTGACCAGCTCAAGCCGGATATCACGGTGATGGACGCGGTCAACGCGGGCAGTCAGCGCATCACCATCAATGGCCGCGACCGCCACGTGGCCGGCTACCTGCAGGACTTCCTGTTTCCCGGGGAGCGCCTGCAGTCACCGGTGAGCACGCTGTCCGGCGGCGAACGCAATCGCCTGTTGCTGGCGCGCCTGTTCGCGCAACCGGCCAATTTGCTGGTAATGGACGAACCAACCAATGATCTCGATGTCGAGACGCTGGAACTGCTCGAAGAGTTGTTGATGGATTACGCGGGTACCCTGCTGCTGGTCAGCCACGACCGCGCCTTCCTCGACAACGTCGTCACCAGTACGCTGGTATTCGAAGGGGAGGGACGTATCGGTGAGTACGTCGGCGGTTATTCCGACTGGCTGCGGCAGTGCAAACAGGGACCTGCAGTGACATCCGCAACGCCACACAAGCCGCTTGCAGAAAAAAAATCCGGCAGCTCAGCCGGTGAACGGGACGGTCGGCCACGCAAACTCTCCTACAAGGACCAGCGCGAACTGGATGCCTTGCCGCAGCTGATTGAGGCGCTCGAGACCGAGCAGGCTGCGTTACAGGAAAAGACCAGCAGCCCGGCATTCTACCAGCAGCCACAGGATGAAATCACAGACACACTGGAACGACTGGAAGCTGTTGCTGCAGAGCTTGAGGAAGGCTACGCCCGCTGGGAAGTGCTGGAGTCATGAGACCATAATGCGCAGTCTGCACATTATTGGCAGCAAGGGTCCCGGTGGCGCAGAGCGTTTTTATACGCGGCTGCTACAGGCACTCCACCAGCGCGGGCATACGGTGCTGGCGGTCAATCCCCCCAACAGCCACGTTGCCCGCGAACTGGGTGAGAACATCCCGCAACAGCATGTAGCGATGCGATCCATACTGGACCTGGTCTCGCGCTGGCAAATCCGGCGCGTTATTCGTCACTTCAGGCCGGACATCGTGCAAACCTACCTGGGCCGGGCGGCCCGGCTGACCCGTTTGCGTCATGGGCGACGGCCCGTCCACATCGCCAGACTGGGTGGTTACTACAATCTGAAGGGCTACCGCCATGCGCATGCATGGGTTGGCAATACGCAAGGCATCCGTGACTACCTGGTCCGCTCGGGGCTGCCTGGGGAGCGTGTATTTCATATCGGAAATTTCGTCCCTGCAGTCAGTCCGGTGTCGCGGGGAACCTTGTCCAGGCTGCGCGCCAGCCTGGATATGGAAAACACGGCACGGGTTGTGGTTGCAACCGGCAGACTGCACCCGGTCAAGGGCTTCGAGGATCTGCTGGCTGCATTTTCCCTGTTACCGGACACACTCGCTGGCCATCCCCTGTACCTGGTGATTGCCGGTGACGGGCCGTCGCGTGACCAGCTGCATGCCGAGGCGACTCGGCTGGGTATTGACAAACGTGTCCGCTGGTGCGGCTGGCAAAACGAGCCCGGCCCGTTCATTGAACTTGCGGATTTAATCATCTGCCCGTCGCGCGAGGAACCGTTCGGCAATGTCATCCTGGAGGCCTGGAGCCACCGGAGACCTGTCATTTCGACTGAAACAAAAGGTGGTACCGGGATTGTTACCGATGGTGTAGACGGCCTGCTTGTTCCCTGCAAGGATCCCCGTCGGCTGGCTGCTGCGATGAAGACGCTGTTACAGGATGCCCGCTTGCGGCAACAACTGGCGCAAGCCGGGTTGGCCACCATGAATCGTAACTATAGCGAGGAGAAGATCGTCAGCGCCTATACCGGGATGTACGCTACCCTCGATGCGGCGCTGTGAATCCAAATCTCTGCGCGATCATCTTGCCCCGCGGCTAGTGGTGATGCCCGTCGGGTCCGTGCACGTGGCCGTGCTCGATTTCCTCTTCACTGGCAGTACGCACATCGATGATCTTTACTTCG
>JAUVNM010000070.1 GCA_030599705.1 Gammaproteobacteria bacterium | reverse complement strand
GAGCAATGGAGGTAGCAATTTCAATCATCAGATCCTGCCTCGAGCAATTGATATCCTGACTACAGAATACAGGAAAAACTATGTCATTTCCCGAGTAATTTGGTCAAGTATTGTGGTCGCCCCCGTTACCCGAGCCGATCTGCTCACGATCAAAACTCACGACCGACGCGGACGATCCGTCGCTGTGCAGCAGACTGCCATTCACCGCCGCACCCATCGCCATTTCTATCAGGTTGTAATAAACATCACCGGTTACCCTGGCCTTGGCAGCCATTTCAATGCGCTCATCCGAGCGCACATCACCGATCACCGACCCGTTCAGAATGACATTGGGCACGTGCACATCGCCTTCGATATTGCCATGCTCGCTGACCGTCAGCACGGACGCAGAACCCTCTTCGGCGATCACACGGCCTTTGACCGTGCCATCGATAAGCAGCCCACCCGAGAAATGTACATCACCATCGATCCGGGTATTTTGCCCGACAATGGTATCCACCCTTGCACTGACTGACTTCCTCTTTGTGCCTTGTCCAAACATATGCATACTCCTGTCTTCAGGCCTCACTGGCGGGCCATGTAAAAACCTGTTCAACGATAGCCGGCGCCTTCTTTCCCGTGGGCCGGACAGTCAATCTGACTTCCTGCGCCTGAAAGCCCTCCGGCAGGATAACAGTTCCGGTCAGACGCTGATAATAACGGAACCGGAATTCAAGTTGTTCGACCTGGTCTTTGGTAACCGCCGCCAGGCCCAGCTCCTGCGACTCGCCATCGACCTCTCCCAGGACGCTCCATTCAACGACGCCGGTCACATCGCGATCATTGCGTTTCAACTGGGTCAGTATGAGGTCATAGCGGAACTGGCCCGGCTGCCGCCCTGTTTCGATTACAAATCGATGCAGGTACAAACCCGGCTTCACATCACCGGGTGAAGCGATACCCCGGTAAAATTCCATGTCCTCGCGTACCGACTGCAGTTTATCCTGCAATGCACCCAGATCATCCTGCACGTCTTGCGCAGCCTGGCGGTCGATACTGCTTGAGCGATCGAGAATCGCCACCCGCTCACGCAATAAATCACTTTCATCTACCAGAATTTCATGCGCATCTTCCAGCTGTGCATGCTGCTGGCGCAACGATTCAAGCTCGGTTACACCGTGCACCTTGCCAAGGTCATACAGCCACCAGGCGGCAAAAACCAGCAGCGCCAGCGACAGCAACACGGCAACCTCGATCGCCACCCTATGCAGCATGGCCATCAACGATTACCGGAAACCGCATAAAACATGACATGTTTTCCGCAGCAGTGGATAGTACCCGGTCACAAAAACAGAACAAGCTGACAGTCATCACGGTATCAGTGCGATACCGGTCAGACCAAGCTGTTCGTCAAACCCCTGCATGATATTCATGTTCTGGACGGCCTGGCCAGCGGCCCCCTTGACCAGGTTATCAATCACCGCAAGCACCACGGCAACACCCCCCTGCTGCGGCTGATGTATGGCAATACGGCAATGATTGGAGCCGCGCACACTCCGGGTTTCCGGATGGGACCCGGCTGGCAGTATATCGACGAAGTATTCATTGTTATAGCGGGCCTCGTACAGGGCCTGCAGGTCCCGGCCAGGATCACGCAACCCGGCATACAGGGTTGCGTGAATACCGCGAATCATGGGAGTCAGGTGCGGCACAAAGGTCAGCCCGACCGGCCCACCGGCGGCAGACTCCAGCCCCTGGCGTATTTCCGGCAGGTGCCGGTGCCCCGGCACGGCATAGGCCGTGAAGTTTTCACCCGCCTCGCACAGCAGGGTAGCGGTTGCGGCCTTCCTGCCGGCCCCACTGACGGCGGATTTTGCGTCGGCAATCAGGCCATCGATATCCACAACCTGTGCCTCGATCAGCGGCAGGAAACCAAGCTGCACGGCGGTCGGGTAACAGCCGGGATTGGCGACCAGTTGCGCTGCGCGAATCGCGTCGCGGTTGATCTCGGGCAATCCGTAGACGGCCTGCTCCAGGTAATCGGGACAGGCGTGCGCGGTTCCATACCACTGTTCCCAGACTTCCGGGTCCTTGAGCCTGAAATCGGCCGCCAGGTCTATGACCTGCACACCGGCATCGATCAATTGCGGCACCATGGTCATGGCCGTGCCATTCGGGGTGGCGAAGAACACCGTTTCGCACTCACACAACCGGTCCAGGTCCGGCTGCGTAAAACGGATATCGAGGTGGCCGCGCAGATTAGGAAACAGGTCGGCCACATCACGGCCTGCCTCGGAACGCGACGTTATTATGGTCAGCGCAACTTCCGGGTGACCGGCAAGCAGCCGCAGTAACTCAACCCCGGTATAACCCGTCCCACCAACAATGCCAACCCTGATCATCGTCCCGTCACCCGACCTTGTGGTTACCCTGACAGTTGTTCAACCAGCCAACAGGGAAAATAACCCGTTTGAATATATAAAGGAACCTCTGTTCATTTTACAATAGCCCGACGCTGACCGGTCATCCCTGAAAATCAAACGGGTTAGCGCACCATAACGCAACAGGAGTCACCTTGCTCAAGGACCGCTGGAATCAATGGCTGGATAATCTGGGCTTGCGTGTCTCCAGTCTTGATGCACTGCCGCAACTTTCCATGCTCGCCATCCCGGTCGGCCTGCTTTCCGGGGGTGTCATTATCCTGTTCCGGATACTGGTGGAATCCAGCCAGGGGCTGCTGCTCAATGGCGGTGATATCGAGAGTTACGAAACACTTGCACCGCTATTGCGGCTGTTACTGCCGCTATCAGGCGGACTCCTGATTGGCCTGATCTGGCAATACCTGAAAGACAGTACCCGCGAAGTCGGCATCATTCACGTCATGGAGCGCCTGGATTATCACCAGGGACGCCTGCCGCTACGCAACGCACTCGCCCAGTTTGTCGGTGCCGGACTCAGCATCATCAGCGGCCACTCCGTCGGACGCGAGGGCCCGAGTGTACACCTGGGCGCCACCAGCGGCAGTCAGCTGGGGCGCTGGCTGCGCCTGCCCAATAACAGCAAGCGGACCCTGGTCGCCTGCGGCATCGCTGCGGCCATTGCCGCCTCATTCAACACGCCACTGGCCGGGGTCATCTTCGCCATGGAAGTTGTCTTGATGGAATACTCGCTGGTCAGCTTTGGCCCGGTAATCATGGCCGCTGTCACCGCAACCACGCTGACGCGCGCCGTGTACGGCTCCATGCCGGCCTTCACTGTTCCCAACATGCAGCTTGGTTCGTTGCTCGAACTGCCCTACGTCATCCTGATGGGCGTTGTACTGGGAACACTGGCAGCCCTGTTTATCTTTCTGCTGCAGAGATTCACCGGGCTGCTATCCCGCTGGCCCGTCTGGTCACGCTGTACGCTGGCGGGACTGACCGTGGGTCTCATCGCCATGATTGTTCCGGAGGTCATGGGTATCGGCTATGACACGGTCAACCAGGCGCTGCTGGGGAACCTGGGACTGGTACTGCTGGCCGGCATCGCCCTGGCCAAGCTGATCGCAACCGCAGCAGGCCTCGGTCTGGGTCTGCCGGGCGGCTTGATCGGTCCAACGCTGGTCATCGGCGCCGCCGCCGGCGGGGCCATGGGCATCATGGCCGATAACTGGCTGCCTGGCGATATTGCCTCACCGGCCTTCTACGCCATGATTGGTATGGTCACCATGATGGGGGCCACCCTGCAGGCGCCGCTTGCCGCACTGACGGCCATGCTCGAACTGACGGCCAACCCGAATATCATCCTGCCCGGCATGCTCGCCCTGATCACCGGGGGCCTTGTCTGCAAAGAGATATTCGGCAAGGAATCCGTGTACATCGAACTGATGCGCACCCGTGGACTCGACTATCGCCATAACCCGCTTTCCCAGACCCTGCGCCGCATCGGGGTCGCGAGCATCATGGAACGCCACATTGAAACCCTGCCCCTGGAGGTTGACCGGAAGACAGCCATCGAGGCACTTTCCAGGGAACCCATATGGATTCTCGTCACCGGGGACAACCAGCCGGTCGAGCTGATGCCGGCGGCCGATCTGGCGCGCTTCCTGCAGGACAGGGAAAGTGGGGAAACCATTGACCTGGCCACGATCCCGGCCGAACGCCACGAAATAGAATCCGTTGATTTCCAGGCCACCCTGCTGGAAGCCCTGAATCTGCTGAATAGCTCGGATGCAGAGGCGCTGTATGTTATCCGGCGCACCATTCCCGGCATCGAACGCGTCTACGGCGTTCTGACCCGCAAGGACATCGAAAACAGTTACCGCGTTGACTAGCCCGGATACCGGCTTTAGTCGCCTGACTCTTCCCGGTTCAGCGCAACCACCTCACCCGCTTGCGATACATTACAGCTGTAAAGGTAGTAGTGATCTTCCCCTGTGGGCTGCAGATAGGCATATTCAATCCCGCCCACGTAGTAACCGCCACTGGTTTTTTCAACCCTGCCCGCATCAACCAGGCGCGCGTAATCCGTTTCTGCCATTGCAACCAGGGCCGCCTTGCGACAGGCCTCGCCGGCATTCCAGGCATCGGCATCCAGCAGGCGGTTGATCCAGTTGTCCACGGCCGGTATTTCTTCTTTTGCAATCAGCAAGGCAACCACACCGAACATCAGCATGGGGATTATGCGCTGCGTGCGCCGCCGGTGTTCACGTTCACGTTGCTGCGCACCTTCGGAGCGCACTGAACGATACGTCTCTTTTTCCTTTCTGTTCATCATGCCGGCGGCGTGGCGATGCCTTCGATCTCGATCGTAACATGATGTATACGGGGTAATTGCGCCTTCACCTCGGCAGCCAGTTCCTCGATGATGGTTTCGGTACGCTCCAGGGTCGCCTGTGCGGCTGCGCGTGTCCAGCAGTACTCCCTTATTTTCGGGTCATCCCGCCGTGAAGCGGACATCATGCCGAGATACTGCTGTTCGTATTCAGCGATACGCGGGTGCAGGGTGGCAATTACCGCCTCTTCGCGCAGCTCGATTTCCGCCACCAGGATGGTGTGCTCGTCATCGAGGATGATGGACCGCAGGTCATGGTAGCGCTCCACCTCGTGATGTCCGGCAACGACCTCGCTGAAAACTGCCTCCGCCTGCTTGTCACGCACATCGGACAGCAGTCGCATATTCACCGCGCCGAGATAGAAGGCCGCCACCCCGAGCAGCAGCGCAATCATCACGGAAAAGGTGATATCCCAGACCGGGTTCCCGCTGACGTGAGTCAGGGTGATACCCGCACCGGCGAGCAGCACACCGAACGTGGCAATGGAATCCTCCAGCACGATGGCAACCAGCGTGGGTCGCTCGGCCGTTGTCATGTAGCGCAGGAAACGGATTTCACCGGCCAGTCGCATTTCATGTTTCAGCGCCCGCACCGCCACCATCAGTGAATACCCGTCCAGCAGGAAGGCGATAACCAGCACAACCCCGGCAATCCATACCGGCTCGATACTGGTGCCAAAAAAATCAAGCGGTACCACCTCCGGCCGGTGTGCGATTTGCGACCAGGAGTGCCAGGCATGCGCGATACCCAGGCCACAACCGATTGAAAACAGGCCGATGGCACTCCACAGGTTCCAGAGATACTTCTTCTGCCCGTGCCCGAAGGCGTATTCCTCATCCGCTGGCCGGTCGACCTCGCGCAGACCCAGCAACAACAGGGCCTGGTTGAGGCTGTCCATCAGGCTGTGGATGGCCTCGTTCATCATCGAGGCCGAATGCGACACTAATGCCGCAAGGAATTTCAGCACGGTAAGGACCGTGTTGGCCACCAGTGCGGTAATAACCGCCGTGCGGGTTGCCTGTGCCATGATCAGCCCTTGAGAATGGAACCCAGCACGCCGCGCGATATCTGCCGTCCGAGTGAACTGCCGATGGAGCGGACCACGCTTTTGAGCAGCGCTTCCACCACCCCCTGACGACTGCTGCGACGCCTTCCCGGCCGTGGTTCGACACGTCTGCGGCTCTGCTTCCCGGTACTCCCGGTCGCGTCAGCGGCGGCCGCCTTGGCGGCGCGCTCTTTCAGCATTTCATAGGCCGAACGGCGGTCCATCCGCTGATCATAACGCCCGCTGAACATGCTGCTTGCCATCACCGCCTTGCGCTCGGCCATGGTAGCCGGACCCAGCCGCGAGGCCGGCGGACGGACCAGGGTGCGCTCCACCATGCCCGGAATCCCCTTGCCGCCCAGCGTGGAGACCAGCGCCTCGCCGACACCGAGTTCCCTGATGGCGGTTGCGGCATTGAAGGCCGGGTTGGCGCGGAAGGTTTCTGCCGCCGCCCGCACGGCCTTTTGATCGCGCGGTGTGAACGCGCGCAAGGCATGCTGTATCCGGTTACCCAGCTGCCCGAGGATGGCATCCGGAATATCCAGCGGGTTCTGGGTCACGAAGTAAATGCCGACCCCCTTGGAGCGAATCAACCGTACAACCTGTTCAACCTTCCGGACCAGTGCTTTCGGGGCATCGTCAAACAGCAGGTGTGCCTCGTCGAAAAAGAACACCAGCCGTGGTTTCTCCGGGTCACCGATCTCCGGTAATTCCTCGAACAATTCGGATAGCAGCCACAACAGGAAGGTTGCATAGAGCTTCGGCATCTGCATGAGCCTGTCAGCCGCCAGGATGTTGATATTGCCATAGCCATTGGCGCCGGTCCGGATCAGATCGTAAAGCTCCAGCGCCGGCTCACCGAGGAACTGTTTGGCGCCTTCCTGTTCCAGCACCAGCAGCCGGCGCTGGATGGCGCCGATGGATGCGCGCGGAATGTTGCCGTATTCGAGCGTCAGTTGTTTTGCATTTTCACCGGCAAACATCAGCAGGGCACGCAGGTCCTTGAGGTCGAGCAGCAACATGCCCTGGTCATCCGCCATTTTGAAGACTGCGTAAAGCACCCCTTCCTGGGTCGCATTCAGCCCCAGCATGCGCGCCAGCAGCAACGGCCCCATATCGGAGACGGTCGCCCTTACCCGGTGACCCTTGTTCCCGAACAGGTCCCAGAAGACGACCGGAAATGCCTCGAATGCATAATCCGCCAGGCCGATGGTTTCAGCCCGCTCCATCAACTTCGGGTGTTCCTTGCCGGGTTGACTGATGCCCGACAGATCGCCTTTCACATCCGCCATGAACACCGGCACCCCGCGGCGCGAGAAGCCCTCTGCCAGCACTTGCAATGAAACGGTCTTGCCGGTTCCGGTTGCACCGGCAATCAAACCATGGCGGTTGGCCAGTTTCGGTTGCAGGTAAACCGGCCTGGTACCCTTGCCGATAAAAATTCCCGTGTCCGCTGTCACGCCCGTTCCTTTCCTGTGGGTTGCCTATGCAACCTCGTTACTGCCCGGTCCATTGGCCAGCCGGTCGATTACAAGTGCATACTCCCTGCCGAGCTGCTGCAATTCGGCCAGCTCTCCCATGGATGCAGGTTGGCCGGAGGACCGGATAGCGCGCTGAATATGCTGCATCCGCTCAATGATGGCAGCCAGCCGGTCCTGCCATTCACCCGGTTGCTGCAGATCCACGCCCATTACAGCACCTCCCTGAGCTTTGCCGCTGCATCCTCGGGGCTGATGGTTGTCACAAACAGCCCGGAACCGAGCTCAAACCCGGACGGTATGGATGTTCGCGGGCAGATTTCCAGGTGCCAGTGAAAACTGGCATCACAATCGGTAAAGGTGTCACAGCGCGGCACCGAATGAAAATAGTAATTGTACTGGGCCCCACCCAGCACGCGGTCCAGGCGCTGCATGGTGCGTTTGAGCAAACCCGCAAAGTCCTCCAGGTCAGCATCAGTGGCATCAGTGAAGTTACTCATATGCTGCAGTGGAAGAATATGGACTTCCCATTCGTAACGGCTGGCAAACGGTTTGATGGCAATAAACCGCTCACTGCGCTCGATGACATACTGCCCGACAT
>JAUVNM010000174.1 GCA_030599705.1 Gammaproteobacteria bacterium | reverse complement strand
TGGCACGGGTCCGAAATAACGGTGCCGTTACCCTGACAGCGCGGGCAGGTCTGCTGCAGTGAAAAGAAACCCTGCTGCATGCGCACCTGGCCCTGACCACCACAGGTGGTGCAGGTAGTCGGGCTGCTGCCCTTTTTGGCACCGGAGCCATCGCAGGCGTCGCAGCTGACCTGGGTCGGTACCCGGATCTTGACGGTGGTTCCGGCAACGGCGTCTTCCAGGGAGAGTTCCATGTTATAACGCAGGTCGGAACCGCGGTAGACACGCTGACCGCCACCGCCGGCACGTCCACCGCCGAAGATATCGCCAAACACATCGCCGAAGATGTCGCTGAAACTGGCGCCCGCACCGGCCGCACCCGGACCGTAACCGCCACCCATGGATGGATCCACGCCGGCATGGCCGAACTGGTCGTAGGCCGCGCGTTTCCGGGAGTCGCTGAGGATTTCATAGGCCTCCTTGCATTCCTTGAAATTCTCCTCGGCTTCCTTGTTGTCCGGATTACGGTCCGGGTGGTGTTTCTGCGCAGCACGCCGGTAGGCCTTTTTCAGGTCGGCCTCACTGACGTTCTTCGAGATGCCCAGCACTTCGTAGTAATCGCGTTTTGACATGGTTTAATCGCTGCTATTCGAACTCAAAAACTTGTAGGTTGGGCTGAGGAACGAAGCCCAACAGCTTGTAGCTGATTGTTGGGCTTCGCCACGGCTCAGCCCAACCTACGGCATGGCCGTTACGGCAAAAGTCCGGGGGCGGCAATGCCGGCCCCGGACCTGCTGCATGTCCCGATGCTGACGCGTTACTTGCTGTCGGCGTCCTTGACCTCTTCAAACTCGGCATCGACCACATCCTCTGCTGCAGCTTCGGTTTCGGCGCCGGCTTGCGGTGCCGCATCGCCCTGCTGGGCCGCCTGCTCCTGGTAGACGCGTTCGGCCAGCTTGCCGGATTTCTCACCCAGCTCCTTGGTCTTCGCCTCGATGGTCTCCTTGTCATCGCCCTTCATGGCTTCCTTCAGGGCCTCGATTGCCGCCGTGATTTCAGTCTTCTCGGCCGCTTCCACCTTGTCACCGAGATCCTCGAGCGACTTGTTGGTGGCATGGATCAGGCCATCCGCCTGGTTGCGCGCATCGATCAGCTCGTGGAACTTGCGGTCTTCATCCGCATGCGCCTCGGCATCCTTGACCATCTGGTCAATCTCGTCATCCGACAGGCCACTGGAGGCCTTGATCTGGATCGACTGTTCCTTGCCGGTGGCCTTGTCCTTCGCCGACACGTGCAGGATACCGTTCGCATCAATATCGAAGGTCACGTCGATCTGCGGGACGCCACGCGGGGCCGGCGGGATGTCACTCAGGTCAAAGCGCCCGAGCGACTTGTTTCCCGTGGCCACATCGCGCTCGCCCTGCAGCACATGCACGGTCACCGCCGACTGGTTGTCGTCTGCCGTGGAGAACACCTGGTTCGCCTTGGTCGGGATAGTCGTGTTCTTCTCGATCAGCTTGGTCATGACACCGCCCAGCGTTTCGATACCCAGCGACAGCGGGGTCACGTCGAGCAGCAGCACATCCTTCACCTCGCCGCCAAGTACCCCGCCCTGGATCGCGGCACCGATGGCCACCGCCTCGTCCGGGTTGACGTCCTTGCGCGGCTCCTGGCCAAAGATGCTGGTCACCACTTTCTGCACCTTGGGCATGCGGGTCTGGCCGCCGACAATGATGATGTCATCGACTTCGCTGGCCGACAGGCCGGCATCCTTGAGCGCAATCCTGCACGGCTCGATGGTGCGATCGATCAGCTCTTCGACCAGTGCCTCCAGCTTGGCGCGGGTCAGTTTCATGTTGAGATGTTTCGGACCGCTGGCGTCCGCCGTGATGTACGGCAGGTTCACGTCGGTCTGCTGGCTGGAGGACAGCTCGATCTTGGCCTTCTCCGCCCCTTCCTTGAGGCGCTGCATGGCCAGCGGATCACCGCGCAGATCCATGCCCTGGTCCTTCTTGAACTCATCGGCCAGGTAATCGATCAGACGCTTGTCGAAGTCCTCACCGCCGAGGAAGGTGTCACCATTGGTGGACAGCACCTCGAACTGGTGTTCGCCGTCGACATCGGCAATTTCAATAATGGAAATATCGAAGGTGCCGCCGCCGAGGTCGTAGACCGCGATCTTCGAATCGCCGCGCTTCTTGTCCATGCCATAGGCCAGCGCCGCCGCCGTCGGCTCGTTGATAATGCGTTTTACCTCCAGCCCGGCGATGCGCCCGGCATCCTTGGTGGCCTGGCGCTGCGAATCATTGAAGTAGGCCGGCACGGTAATCACCGCCTCGGTCACCGCTTCACCGAGATAATCTTCCGCGGTGGATTTCATCTTCTGCAGGATACGTGCTGACACCTCGGGCGGCGCCATCTTCCTGCCGTGCGCCTCGACCCAGGCATCGCCGTTGTCTGCCTTGACGATGGTGTAGGGAACGAGATCGATGTCACGCTGGACCACGTCTTCCTCAAAGCGCCGGCCGATCAGACGCTTGACGGCAAATACCGTATTGGTTGGATTGGTCACCGCCTGGCGCTTGGCCGACTGACCTACCAGTACCTCGTTCTCGTCGACGAAGGCGACGATGGACGGCGTGGTCCGGTCACCCTCGCTGTTCTCGATCACCTTGGGCTTGCCCCCATCCATTACCGCCACACAGGAGTTCGTGGTGCCCAGGTCTATTCCGATAATCTTTCCCATATTCTCTAATCTCCGTGTAACTTCATGAATAATATACAGTTGAAATCAGTCCACCAATGCCTTTTAGATGGGGGCAAACGGTTGAAATATCAAGTCTCCCCGTGCGCCTGCGCGGCACTCGAGACAATCACCATGGCCGGCCGGATCAGACGGTCGTGCAGCAGGTAGCCCTTCTGTACCACGATCACGACGGTGTTCGGCGCCACGTCCTCACGCTCCTGCATGGACATGGCCTGGTGGAAATCCGGGTTGAACGGTTCGTCCAGTGGATTGACTTCGGTGATCCCGAATTTTTCCATGACCCCGGCCAGCATTTGCAGGGTGAGTTCGACGCCCTCACCCAGCTTGTCAGCATCCGTGTTGTGTTCCGTGAACGCCGACAGCCCCATTTCCAGGCTGTCACGTACCGGCAGCAACTCCTGGGAGAACCGGTCGAGCGCGAACTTGTGCGCGTTCGCCAGCTCACGTTCCGCGCGCTTTTGCTGGTTTTCCAGGTCGGCCTGCAGGCGCAGGCACTGGTTCCAGTTTTCATCGGCCTTGTTGCGGGCATCATCCAGCATGCCGCTAAGCTCGGCATGCGCCGGGGATGCCTCGGCCTCTGCGACGGGGGCGTCCGCTCCCGTACCTTCATCAACGTGCTCATTTTCCTTTATCGACATAGAGTTACTCCATATACCTGAAACTGTTTATAATCTGATGGCGCGCGCACGCAACGCCCGCAAGGGCACTGTTACCGAAAATATGGGGGCTATTCTTTCTGGTTCAAGGCCGCCCCGAGCAAGCGGGCCGTGGCGTCCACAATCGGAATCACCCGTTCATAGGCCATGCGCGTCGGTCCGATCACGCCCAGAACCCCGACGATCTGTCCATCCACCTGGTAGGGAGCGGTGACCATGCTGCACTCATCCAGGGTCTGGTAGCCGGACTCCTCGCCGATGAAAATCTGGATGCCGTCACCGTGCACGCACTGGTCCAGCAGATTGAGTATTTCCTGCTTCTTGTTAAAGGCGTCAAACAGATTGCGCAACTTGTCGATATCACACAGTTCGTGAAATTCCATCAGGTTGGTCTGCCCGGCCATGATGTAGTCTTCACTCTGGTTTTTTTCCAGGATCTGGTCCGCCAACTGCATGGCCGTCATCATCATCCGGTTCATGGTGGAACGGGTTTCCTGCATCTCGTTGAGCAGCGTGTTGCGCACCGCGCCCAGATCCTTGCCGGCAAACAGTTCGTTGAGGTAATTCGATGCCTGCTGCAATTCCGACGGGCTGCACACACGCTCCGTCATAATCATCCGGTTCTGGACTTCGCCCTCGCTGGTCACCAGGATCCCCAGCACGCGGTTGTCCGACAGGGGCAGGAACTCGACCCGGTTGAACACGGCATGCTCGTGTTTCGGCAGGGTCACCACACCCGCCATCGCGGTAACGCCGGACAACAGACCGGTCACGGATTCGAGCAAGTCACTGGTGCCCATTTCGATACCCAGCTCGGCACGCAGCTGCTCCACGGATTTCGCGTCCAGGGGTTTCACATTGAGCAGCGTGTCCACGAAAAACCGGTAACCCTGCACCGTGGGAATGCGCCCGGCCGAGGTATGCGGCGACGTGATAAAACCCAGTTCCTCGAGATCCGACATGACATTGCGAATCGTTGCCGGACTGAGATCGAGCCCCGCCTCGCGCGACAGGGTGCGCGATCCCACGGGATGACCGTCGCGGATGTAGCGATCAATCAGCACCTTCAGCATGTGCTGGGTGCGGTCCGGAATATCAACAATTGAATCGGTCACGGTCGGGGCTTGCAACGCTCATGAAGACGGCCTCATTTGGCACTCTCAAATATAGAGTGCCAATGCGCCGCGCGCAACTGCCACGGCCGGGCAAAACTCCGGCAATACCGGAATTTGGCCTGCCCGGGGAGTCATGGTAGTTTCCCATGCAAATGAACTGCATAGGCCATCCATGAAATCCGCCTTTAAACGTGTCGGACTGATCGGCAAGACCGGCGACCATAACGT